>JAJZJJ010000190.1 GCA_021810175.1 Acidobacteriota bacterium
GGCGCACCCTTCGGCAAGCTCAGGGCAGGCTCCGCTGGCACGAATCTGAGCCGCATCTCCGACCCACACCTCATGGCCCAACCGCTCCAGCAAGTCAAGGAACCACTGGCTGTTCCCGCACGCCTCGATCCCAATCAGCGCGGGTGCTTCCAGTGCCCGATAGAACCGCTCCGCCTCGCCATCGCCGTTGACCAACTTTCGTTCCGTCACTTCGCCGGTCTCCGCATCGAAAACCGCCACCTGCTGCCAACCCGGATGAAAATCACATCCTACAATCTTCATGAAGGCTTCTCCTGATCCAGCAGCTCATGGTCCTCAACCACAAACTACTCGACCATCGTAGAAGCCTTCGTCCTTATCCCATCAATTCAAGCCGACTCTGAGCGTAGCGAACGGGTTGGCTTGAGTGGGATCGCTCACCTCTTCTTCCACACCGCCGCTTCGTCGAAGGCCCGTCGGCACCGTTATGTCCAGCTCCCGATGGAAATCAGGCGGCTTTATCTCTGGCGTAATATATGGCCCCAAAGCGGTAGAATGACTGCAGACCCCCCTGAGCCCGCCCCGCCCGGTCCATGGACCACAAATGCCAGCGCACCAGCTCCGCCTGGTGCCCCATTCAAGCCGACCCTGAGCGTAGCCGAACGGGTTGGCTTGAGTGGGAAAGCGCCGGGGACCGCGATGGCTTCCGCACAATCCTTCAACTACGCCGCACAATTCTTCAATAAACTTGCATTCAACCCGGAAAACTCCGCCCGCTCCCCCGCTCCGGTCGATGCCAAGTGGATCAAGCTAGGATTGCAGTGCTACAGTAATCCTGGGTAATACCTTGGAGCACCCGATGCCCACCACGTCCACCACCAGCATCAAACTCGATAGCAAGATGAAGCAGCGTGTCCAGCGGCTTGCCGCGTCGCGTCGCCGTTCGCCCCATTGGGTGCTGCGCGAAGCCGTCGAGCAATATGTGGAGCGTGAAGAAAAGCGAGAGCAGTTTCGCCAGGACGCGCTGGCCGCGTGGAACCACTATCAGACGACCGGCCAGCATGTCACCGCCGGGGAAGCCGATAAATGGCTGGCGAAACTTGAAGCGGGCAAGGACGCCGCCCCGCCAATATGCCACGACTGAGGTGGTCGCAAGCGGGCCTGCTGGACGTGGCCCGTCTCCACGATTTCCTTATAGGGAAAAACCGGGATGCGGCCCGGCGAGCCATCCAGACAATCCGGCAAGGCGTCAAAGCGCTCGGCACCCATCCAGAGATCGGACGCCCTGTAGACGAATTGCCGCCGGAATTCCGGGAATGGATCATCGAATTCGGCCAGGGCGCCTACGTTGTCCTGTATCGCTACGACGGCAAGCAAGTCGTGATCCTCGCCGTCCGTCACGGGCGGGAAGCTGGATATTGAAGAGTCGTTACCTTTGACGGCCGCCAGACTACGGCAGCAAAATGGGCATCCAAGCTACGCGCAAGCGGTCGACGTCAGGCTTCACCCGCCCCTGGCCAGAGATGCTCCGCATGGCCCCCGCCACCGAATCCAAAGTTGACGCCATGGGTCCCGAACTCGGGCTGCAGTTTTTGTCCGCACAACCCTGATACGGACCTCAAAGCGCCGCCGCGCGCGTGCGACCCCGAATGTCACCTGGATTGCTGCTGCTTAGCGGCAAGGTGCGCTGCGCGAACATCCGCGGCGGTGAAAAGTGGAATAAAGGGCGCGTCCTGGGCGGCAGCCTGCACGGCGGCGCGGCCATTGTGCTCCTGCCGGTCCACCAGGCAAAGTACACCGGCGACGTGCATGGCGGCAGCACGCGCGGCCTCAATCGCCTGGATGGTCGAAGCGCCGGTGGTGCAGACGTCATCCACGATCACGACACGCGCGCCCGCTTCGCAGAAACCCTCGATGCGTCGGCCCGTGCCGTGGGTCTTCTCGGATTTGCGGACCAAAAATCCATGGATCAGGGGCGACTCGGGGTGGTCGATGCGATGCCAAGCGCTGGCGGAGGCGACGTTCGAAACCAGCGGGTCCGCACCCATCGTGAGTCCTCCGATCGCGTGGGGACGCATGTCGTTTTGCCGGATCACATCGTAAAGCACCAGTCCGGCCAGCCTTCCACCCTCTGCGTGCAGCGTGGTGGTGCGGCAGTCGATGTAGTAATCGCTGTGCGCTCCGGAAGAGAGGGTGAAGTCTCCGAGCCGGAACGATAGCGTGGCAATCAGGTGGAGCAGGGCGGCGCGCTGGTCGTTGCGTTCTGTGCTGGTCGTCATCTCTGTCTGCATTGTATGGATTGCCTGCATCGCGCTAAAAGCGCTGCTTGAGAACGGTGCTGCTCAATCTTTCAGCCGCTCCAGGTGCATGAATCCGCCGCTGCCGTAAAAGATCACGATGAAGATGGAAAGGTTATAGCAGGCATGCACCAGCGCCGAGGCGGCGACGGAGCCCGTCCGCTCTCGTACCGCAACCAGAATGATGCTGACCAGAAATACCATGGCGAGCGGACCCCAGGCGTGTGCGACCTGCTGGGCGTGGAGCAGCGCAAAGGGGATGCTGGTCAGGACTGCGGCAATCCCCATGCCGGTCCATCGCCGCAGCGACGGGTAAAGAAAGCCGCGGAAGGCGATCTCCTCGGCGATGGGCGCGATAAAGATGCCGAACAGCGCGACCATCCAGGCGTCAAGCGCGGTGCGAAAGAACGCGTCGACCGGGAGTTCCTTTGGAACCGGGAGAAAGTTGGAAGCCAGTTGCACGCCAAACCCCAGCCCGATGCCGATGCCCAGAAGCCAGGGCCAGTATTGGCGCACCCGGTCGAAGTTCCAGTGGATGCCGTCCAGAAATGGACGCATCCAGACGCGCCGAAACAGGGTGGCGACCGCCAGCAGCACCGCGCCGTAGGACACCAGCATGATGGGAATGGTGAAGCGCGTCTCATAGACAAGCTTCCGCAGACCGATGTGTCCAAAAAGGTGCCAGTGCAATACGACCGCTGCGCCGACCCCCTGGATACCCAGCAGCAGAATCGCCGCGATCGTAAAGAAAGCCACAGTCTCCAGCAGAGTTGGCGTTTCTCGGACCGGCGGATGCTTATGCGGCAAAGCTTCTGGCGGCGCGGGGGGCAGCAGCTCCGGAGCGGGATATGCATTCCAATTCATGGTGCGTCTTCCTGAATCTGAGACAGGGAGGATTTCCGCGGCGTCTTCAGTTTTATGTCCTTCGACAGTTTTATATCCTTCGACAGTTTTATATCCTTCGACGGCCCAGCGCTACCGCCGTTTATACGGGTCCAGCCAGGGAGTTCGCTCGCGTTTACGGGTTGACCGGCGGCAGGGAAATACCGTGCAAGGAATCTACCGGTATGAGAGGCGGGATTTTCGGCGATCTGGCGAGGCGTTCCTTCAGCCACGATCTCGCCGCCGCCCACGCCGCCTTCCGGACCAAGATCGACAATCCAATCCGCCGCGCGAATTACGTCCAGATTGTGCTCGATGATCAGGATGGTGTTGCCGAGTTCGGTCAGCCGGTGCAGTACCTCCATCAACTTGCGAACGTCGTCAAAGTGGAGTCCGGTCGTCGGTTCATCGAGCAGGTAGAGGGTCCGGCCTGTTTGGCGCTTGGAGAGTTCCCTCGCCAGCTTCATCCGCTGCGCTTCGCCTCCTGAAAGTGTAGTGGCGGATTGCCCGAGATGCACATATCCCAGGCCCACATCGTTCAGCGTGGCCAATTTCTGCCGCACCGCCGGGATGTCGGTCAGCACGGTCAGCGCATCGGCGATCGACAGCTCCAGGATGTCAGCAATGGAGTGCCCGTTGAAGCGGACGGCGAGCGTTTCCTGGTTGTAGCGGCGGCCATTGCACACTTCGCATGTCACATACACATCCGGCAGAAAATTCATTTCGATGCGCCGCTGTCCGTCGCCCTGGCAGCTTTCGCACCGGCCGCCGGGGACGTTGAAGGAGAAGCGTCCGGCCTTGTAGCCGCGCTCGCGCGCCTCCGGCAGCATGGCAAAAAGCTCCCGGATGGCCGTGAAGACACCCGTGTAGGTGGCGGGGTTGGAACGTGGCGTGCGGCCTATGGGCGACTGATCGATCTGGATTACTTTATCGACCAGGTTGGAGCCTTCCACGCGGTCATGCTCGGCAGGCTCTTCGCGGGAGCCGTAGAGTTCCTGCGCCAAGGCCCGGTACAGGATGTCGTTGATCAGCGTGCTTTTGCCGGACCCGGAAACGCCGGTGACTACAGTGAGCAGGCCGAGCGGAAAGCGCGCGTTGACGTTTTTGAGATTGTGGCCTCGCGCGCCCTCGATGGTCAGCCACTGCTTGCCGGGAGCACGAGGTTCGCCGGGAGACACAGTTTCCAGATTGCCGCTGAGATATCGACCGGTCAGGGAGGAAGGCGACTGCGCAATCATCTCGGGAGTTCCCTGGGCGACCAGTTCGCCACCCAGCCTGCCGGCGCCGGGTCCCAGATCGACGACGTAATCGGCGCGTCGAATGGTGTCTTCATCATGCTCAACCACGAGCACGGTGTTGCCCAAATCCCGCAGCGAAATGAGAGCTTCAATGAGCCGTTCATTATCGCGCTGGTGCAGACCGATCGAGGGCTCGTCGAGGACGTAGAGGACTCCGCGCAGCCTGGAGCCGATCTGGGTTGCCAGCCGGATGCGCTGCCCCTCTCCTCCGGACAGAGTGGCCGCGCTGCGATCCAGCGAGAGATATCCCAGGCCGACGGCGTTCAGAAATTCCAGCCGCTCCATGATTTCGCGCTGCAGGCGATCCGTAATGAGCTGCTCACGTTCACTGAACTGGAAACCTCGTACGGCCTGGAGCGCCTCCGTCAACGACAAGGCTGTGAAATCCGCAATGGAGCGGCCGTTGGCCTTCACGGAAAGCGATTCCGGTCGCAGGCGCCTGCCATGGCACTCCGGACAGGTCGTTGCCGACATATAGGCCATCAGCCATTCCCGGTAGCTGTCGGATCGGACTTCTTCCAGCGACTGGTGCAGCCACTGCAAAATGCCGTGGAAACCAGTGCGTGGGCCTTCCCCACGTTTCGGACCAAAGAGCAGAAGGTCCTGTTGCGCGGCAGTAAGCTGTTCAAAAGGCTTCTTCAGGTCGATTTTGTAGCGATCGGCAGCCAAATGGACGAGCCTGGACAGGTATTGCGAGCTTCCTCCCGGTCCAAGTCCGCCCTCCAGCAGCGGCTTGGACCAATCCACGATGACCTTTGCCGGATCGAAGTCGTAGATGCTGCCTAGCCCATTGCACAGCGGGCATGCGCCGTACGCGCTGTTGAAGGAGAAGCTGCGCGGTTCCAGCTTTGGAACGCTGACGCCACAGTCCGGGCAAGCCATGGAAGAGGAGTAGAGCTCTTCTTCCGTTTTCCCCTCCGCGCCAGGAAATCCCACAAGGACCAGCCCGTTCGCCATCTGCAGGGCTTTGGTGACAGCTGCCTCCAGGCGCTTCTCCACGCCCGGCTTGACGGCAATCCGGTCGATGATCGCCTCAATCGTGTGGTTCTTTCGCTTTTCCAGGACGACATCTTCCGCCAGATCGCGCACTTCGCCGTCAATGCGGGCACGAAAACCCTGCTGCTCCAGCCGTTCCAGCTCGTCGCGAAATTCTCCTTTGCGGCCGCGCACCAGCGGCGCGTACACGATGACTCGCTCTCCGGGAGCCAGATGCATGACCCGTTCTACGATCTGGTCGGCGGACTGGCGGGAGATCGGGCGGCCGCATTTCGGGCAGTGCGGCACGCCAACCGATGCATAAAGAAGGCGAAGGTAGTCGTAGATTTCGGTGATGGTGCCTACGGTCGAGCGCGGACTGCGGCTGGTGGTTTTCTGCTCGATGGAAATCGCCGGGCTGAGTCCCTCGATGGAATCCACGTCGGGGCGCTCCATCTGGTCCAGAAATTGCCGGGCATAGGCGGAGAGCGTCTCGACGTAACGGCGTTGGCCCTCCGCATAGATCGTGTCGAACGCAAGCGAGGACTTGCCGGAGCCGGACAGCCCGGTGATGACGGTGAGGGAATTCCGGGGAATCTCCACCGTCACGTTCTTCAGGTTGTGCTGGCGTGCTCCGCGAACTATCAGCTTTTGAATCGGCATTTTTCTCGGGTGATCGTATGCGCTGTCCTGCGCCGCTAACCGGGTTCCCCGATGGCCAAAGTCCCGCTCCGGGAACATTTCGGGGCAGGGAATCT
>JAJZJJ010000191.1 GCA_021810175.1 Acidobacteriota bacterium
GGCCAGGATGGTGCCGCCGTACCGGCCGTCGCTATTCACCGCGGTGGTCACATTGCTGTCCGTCACGCTGAACGGGAACCCAGTGTGCCAGAACATGGTGCCAGCAATCTGCCAGCCGCCAGTCAGCATTTTGGGGCCGCCGAAGTGCGGGATATCGATGATGTAGTCGCCGTTCACATTATGGCGCAGATCGTAGTCGGCATTGCCGTAGTTCAGCGCCAGGTTGAATGGATCAATCGGAACATAGGCGTTGCCACCGACAGGATTGCCGAAGGGCAGAATACCGCCGTTGGAGATTTCATCCAAAGCATGGCTGTAGGTGTAGTTGATCATCCCGGTGAAGTCCTTGCCCTCATACTTCACTGTCGTAATCAGACCGTTGTAATTGGAGCTTGCGGCGCTCTCGATCTCGGTGATTTGACCAAACAAAGGCAGCGCGGTATTCGTCGGCAACCCCCCAAACGCGGATCCCGCGCCCGCCTGAGAGGCGTTGACGCCGTTGTTCTGGACCGGCTCATGGTAACCATGGTTGCCCACGTAGCCGATCTGGAAGCTGGTGTGGTTCCCAAGCTGCTGCTGCACCTGCAGACTGTATTCGTCGTAGGTGGGGTAGTGCAGGTTGCGGTCCACGTTGAACATATTGGGAGCCGTGAAGTTGGGATCGGACGCCGAGATGGTATCGTAGCTGCCGCCCGACTTGAAGCCGGACTGGAAGGCCGAGTCGGTCCCTGCCAGCACACTCGTGAAGCTTCCGGCAGCCGATGGGTCCGCCGGAGCAAACAGCGCGTTGAACTGCGGATTCAGAGGCGCGTTGCTCAGCATGCTGTCGGCGATGGTGGCCGGGAAGATGTCCGTGAACATTCCGAAACCGCCACGAAGAAGCGTATGCGGATGATTGGGGACCGAGTAGGTGAAGCCAACGCGGGGCAGGAGCGCAAACGGCTGGTACTTGTTGAAGGTCTGGTGAAGACCGGAAACGATCACCTGGTTATACGGTGTACTCAGACCCGCCGTCACGTTGTTGTAGCTGCCGGCAAAGCGCGCCAGGCAGTTTACCTGACAAGTCGGGTTTTGATTCTTCTCGAGCCGGATTCCGCCGGTGAGCTGCAGGTTCGGGGTGACTTTCCATTGATCCTGGATATAGGCGCCCAGGTTATAGAGTGCGATCGGCGCGCTGGCTCGGGTCGGGAAGTTCTGAAGTCCCTCCAACATCAAACCGTCGCCGAAGAAGTCGCTTCCGCCGAATGGGCCGCTGGCCGCCGGTCCGAACTCGAAGGCCAGGGGCGTGGTCAGGACCTGGAGGTCAAAATCTGTCACGTCGTCGCGCTTGAAGATCACGCCGAAGCTGGTAGTGTGGGTTCCGTGGGTCCAGCTGACGTCATCGTTCGCCTGGTACTGCGTGACATTGCGTCCCTGTGGCCAGTCGTAGCTTTCGCCACCCATGTTGCTGAAAGATCCGTCTCCAAACTCCATTCCATAGGGGAAGGTTGCCGTTGCCTGGGCCTGGTTCACGCTCACGAACTTGGCGCTGTACCATGCGCCGGAGAGGATGAACTGGTTGACCACGGTCGGAGAGAAGGTGTGCGTCTCTTCCAGCTGGCCTTCGTAATCCGGCTGGTCGCTCTCCGCGTTAAAGACCGGGTTGACGGGATCGACGTAGGTCGGCTGGATGCCATGATCGTATTTGAAGTGGACAAAGGCGGTATCGTTTTGCCCGAGTTTATAGTCCACACGAGCCGTGACCAGATTTTCCTTCAGGAAGTTCTTCGGATTGGCGGACAGGAATTCCGAATAGGTCAGGCCTGTCGGGAATACGTTATTCCAGACGCAGTTTCCTTTTTTGTCGGTCGCGATGCAGTCGTTGCCCGCACCGACCGATGACCCCTGGGCCAGGGATGCCTGATTGGCGCGCGGCGTTCCGGCATAGAGGCTGAACATGTGCTTGTAGAACGCGCATTCGCCGCCATTCCCATTGGCATACAGGGAGCTGGTGTTGTTGTCGCAGTTGCCGTCGTTACCGAGCACGCTGGGGTTGGTGATGGTCCACTCCGTCTGGCCATCGGCGTTCAGCCCCTGCATTGCGGTCCCGGCGGGGTTCATCTCGTAGGCCGCGGTCGGGAGGAAAACCGCATCCTGCGGCGCTGTGACAAAGCGCAGGCCCTCATAGTTCACAAAGAAGAACGCCTTGTCCTTCACAATTGGACCGCCGATCGCGGCCCCCCACTGGTTCGCGTTTGAAAAGGGCTGCGGCGCTCCCGACTGATTGTTGAAATAGTCGTTGGCGTTCATGTCGCTGTTGGTCCAGTAGTAGGTCGCGTTGCCGTGGAACTGATTGGTACCGGACCGGGTGATGATGTTTTCCTGGACGCCACCCAGAGCGCCATACTGCGCGCTGTAAGCGTTGGCGACGATATTGACTTCCGCGATGTCGTTGGAGCCCAGCAGCATGTTGCTGGGGCCGGAGTTGTTCAGGTTGAGGAACGGATCGTTATCCTCGGCGCCGTTGATGGTGAAGTTGTTGGAGGTGGCCGGCAGGCCGAAGGCGGAAGAGTTGCCGTACCCGCCCTGGGTATTCATGACCACGCCCTGCGTCAGGTTGACGTAGTAGGTGATGTCGCCGCCCGGATTGGGAAGATTGTGGACCTGCTTCTCGCTGATGGTCGTCGAAATGTCGGAGTTCTGCGGCTGCAGCAGGGGGACCGTATTCCCCATGACCTCAACCGTCTGCGAGCCTTTGGCCACGCCCAGGCTGATATTCACGGTCGCGGTCTGGCCGACCGCGACCGCAGTCGTCGCCCGCTTCGCCTGGAAGCCGGACATCGAGACCGTCACGGTGTAAGTGCCTGGCTGCAGCAGGCCGATGTGATAGTCGCCGGCCGCTCCGGTCTTGATCGTCTTGGTGAGTCCGGTTCCGGTGTTCTTCACCACGACTGTAGCGCCGGGGATGGCTGCGCCGCTCTGGTCGGTGACGATTCCAGCTACGTCGCCGGAAATCAGCGACTGCGCCGCCACATAGCGGGGAACCATCAGCAGGAGAGGGACTCCGACGGCCAGCAGCAGCATCAGAAACCGCTGGGTCCAACACGGGTAAGGCTTACTCATGCAAATCCTCCAGAAAATCTTTCAGCGTCGACTCAGCTCGACCATTCGACAGGGATGGGGAGTAACCGATTGTCCTGTTCACTAGCAATTCACATTCCAGACTGCGTGGCCTTAATGTCTTTGTGATTGAGTGATTTGCGTCACAACCGGTGCGGGACCTGCCTGGTACGATCCCGGATTCTGGAGACGAGCACAGGAATGCATACAATTTATGGGATTTTGAAGATTCCATAGTTGCGCCTAATATTCTCCTTTTACAGGGTGGGTCGGGCTGCACCCCGAAAGGAACGTCAAGATCCTGGGATTTCCCACAGGTTCGCAATGCCGGACCCGGTGCCGCGTCCTTTCGTCAGCCGCAGCATCTGTAAATCTGTGGAAAACTAGAGACGGCGCCTCAACTATATAAGGAGGCTTTATGAATGCCCTGAAGACAACGTTGCTGCTGACAACGCTGACCGTGCTGCTGGTTCTCATCGGAAGCCACTGGGGCGAAAACGGAGCGATCCTTGCGTTCGTCATCGCAGCCGGCATGAACTTCTTCAGCTATTTCTATTCGGACAAGCTGGCCCTCCGCATGTACCGCGCCCAGCCGGTTTCGCGGGAAGAGCTGCCCCGCGCCTACGAGGTAGTCGAACGCATGACCGGACGGCTGGGCCTGCCGATGCCGAAGATCTACGTCATCCCCACCGAGTCGCCGAATGCATTTGCGACCGGGCGCAACCCGAAGCACGCCTCGGTCGCCGTCACCCACGGCATTCTCCAGTTGCTCAACGACGACGAGCTGGAAGGGGTTCTTGCGCATGAACTGGGGCACGTCCGCAACCGCGATATTCTCACCAGCTCGATTGCGGCTACTCTGGCCGGCGCCATCACGCTTATTGCCCGGATGATGTGGTGGGCGGACCTGTTTGGAGGATATGGAGGCGGCGGGTCGGATCGGCGTAACGGGGTCTTCAGCACGCTCGCCATGCTGATCCTCGCGCCGATTGCGGCGATGATGATCCAGCTGTGGGTTTCCCGGACGCGCGAATATGAAGCGGATGCCACTGGGGCTCACATCACCGGCAATCCCTATGCGCTGGCCAGCGCGCTGGAGAAGCTGGATGCTTATTCGAAGCGGATGCCCATGGCGGGTTCAGCCTCCACCGCGCATCTGTTCATCGTGCAGCCGCTGCTGAGCCGGGCCGAGTTCGCCAATCTTTTCTCCACTCATCCTCCGATCGCCAAGCGGATCGAGCGCCTGATCGGCCGTCCGAGCGTCTACGGCGCTCCGCAGCGTTGATCCTGAAGGGGGCAGCGGGGTTCTGCTCCCTTCAGCTGACCCTGTACCTGGCGGCTTGCGGCCTGTACCCTTTTTTGCATGAAGACTTTCCTGCGCACCTTCGCGTGGCTGCCCCTGATCGTCTGGCTCGGAGGTGAATTTTTCTTCGTCATCACCGCCTGGGCGGCGTTCCATACGCTCCCTTACAACACCCAAGCGGCCGGCACGATCGTGAGGCTTTGCCTCGTCACGCTCCACCGCGAAGGCATCTACTGCGGCTGCATCATGATTGTTTTTCTTGCCCTCGGCTTTGGGGCCCGCGCCTTCCGCTCCACGGCATTGCCCGCAATTCTGGCCGTCCTTATTATGATGGGCCTCACGGCGTACTCGCAGTATTCCATCATCCCGCGGATGGACCGCGATTTGGCCGCCACTGGCGGAACCATCGAATCCGTTCCGGCCACCAATCCCAGCCGCGTCGAGTTCAACCGCCTGCACCACGTCTCTGTGGATGTCGAATCGGCGGTGATGATTGGCGGCATTCTGGTTGCCGTGCTGCTCGCTCACGCCTCCGGGATTGAAGATCGCCGCTGACGGTTTGGGACCGCCGGCGGCTCGCCTCTCTTTACCCGCTGTGCCGGATGTGCAGCACATCGCCGTCCTGCACCAGGTAGTCCTTGCCCTCCAGCCGCAGCGTTCCCTGCGAACGCGCCACCGCTTCGGACCCGGCTTCCAGCAGAGTGTCCCAGTGGATCGTCTCCGCCCGGATAAAGTGCTTCTCCAGGTCGGTGTGGATCGCTCCGGCCGCTTCCTGAGCTCGCGAATTGGCCGGCACCGTCCACGCCCGGCACTCGTCCTCGCCTACCGTAAAGAAGCTGATCAGGCCCAGCAGCTCATAGCTTCGCCGGATCAGGCGCACCAGTCCGCTCTCCCGCAGCCCGTAGGACGACAGAAATTCCTGCGCCTCCGCATCTTCCATTTCCGACAGCTCGGCTTCCACTTTGCCGCAGAAGGCCGTCACCCCGGAATTCCTGCGCGACGCCAGCTCCGTCAGCCCGTACTTCTCGCCTGCCTTCTCGAGATCCTCGCCGAGGGTCATGCTCTCCGAGAGATTAAGGGCATAGAGGATGGGCTTCTGCGACAGAAACATGAAGCCGCGAATGAGCTTCTCCTCTTCGGAGGAGATCTCCAGTTCGCGCAGCGGCTTCTCGGCTTCCAGAGCCTCTTTACAGCGCAGCAGCAGCGCGTTTTCCTTTTCCAGATCCGGGGTGCGCATCTTCTTCAGGTCTTTTTGCAGCCGCTCCAGCCGCTTCTCCACCTGGCCGAGATCCGAGATGATCAGGTCGAACTCCACTTTTTTCGCGTCCCGCAATGGGTCGACGCCGTCCATGAGCGGCACCGCGTCGTTCTCGAACGCGCGCAGCACATGGATCAGCGCATCCACATTCCGCAGCGAGGCGAGGAACGCCGTCTCCTTCAGCGCCTCCTGCCCAATGGCAGCCACATCCGCATACTCCACCGTGGCATGCACCAGCTTCTTTGGGTTAAAGAGGGCCGCCAGCCGGTCCAGCCGGTCGTCGGGAACCTTTGCGATTCCCAGATGCGCCTCGCGCGAGTATCCGCGATCCTCAACGTTGACGCGGGTCAGAATTTTAAACAACGAGGTCTTGCCCGCCTGGGGCAGCCCGATAATGCCAGTTTTCATAGCAATTCCCTGTGTAGAGACTAATCTCTGATCATAAAGCCTGTGTGCGCTTCACCACGACGGCAGGGACCGGCAGCGCGGCCTCCGGCGCGCTCCTCTCCTGCGAATTCAATCCC
>JAJZJJ010000192.1 GCA_021810175.1 Acidobacteriota bacterium
AAACGGCGCAGAGAAATCCTCCCCTGCGCCGCTTCCGATCGTACTTCCCTGTTGATTACTGACCCTGTCCCAGCGAATAACCAGGCTTTCCGTTAAACCGGTACAGATGCTCCGTTTTGATGAACTCAATCCCCGAGTTCGCCAGCTTCAGCAGAAGATCTGCAACATCTTCATTCTTCCTGCCATCGGCCTCAAACCGGCAGCGCCAGTGATCCGTGCACAGCGTCTCCTCGCGTCCGTTCGGCCACACCTTCACGCCGCGATTCGTAATCATCTTCAACTCAAACAGTGTGCCAGCTGCCGCCTGCAGGCGTATCGCAAGCTCGTCCGGAGCAATGCCGTCCCAGTCCACGAACACATCCACACCCGCCAGCACCTTCTCTTCGCGTGCAAGGCTGCGCACTTCAATCGCAATCGCGGCCGGCTCTTCTTCCGCTCCCGCGCTTACCGTCGGCTCGTCCACCGCAGTCAGCTTTTCCGGTCGGCACCCAAGCCGCTCGATCACAGCTTCGGTAAACCGCCGCGTTCCGGCGTGCTCCACCGTGTGCTGTCCGGCAATGTCACGCGTATGGATGCCGTCTTCGAGCGCGCTCAGCCAGGCATTCATCACCTTCGCCGCAACCGCGCCGCGTCCCAGGTGACGCAGCATCTCTACACCGGCCAGCAACAGCCCGGAGGGGTTCGCCACATCCGCCGGCAAATCCGGAGCTGATCCGTGAATCGCCTCGAAGATCGCGCCACCCGATCCAATATTCACCGAGCCACCCAGCCCCACCGAGCCGGTCATCTGCGCTGCAATGTCAGACAGAATGTCGCCGTACAGATTCGGCAGCAGCACCACATCGTAGTCCGAGGGCCGGTGCACAAAGTTCGCCATCCCGAAGTCTACAATCTGGCTCTTCGCCTCAATCTCCGGATACTCCTGCGCAATCTCGTCAAACACCTTGTGAAACAGCCCGTCGGTCACCTTCATGATGTTGTCTTTCACCATGCAGGTCACCTTCCGCCGTCCCTGCTTCCGCGCGTACTCAAACGCATAACGCGCAATCCGCTCCGACCCGCGCCGCGTAATCAGCTTCAGGCACTGCGCCACATCCTGCGTCTGCCGGTGCTCGATACCCGCGTACAGGTCTTCCTCGTTCTCGCGCACAATCACTACATCCATGTCAGGATGCTGCGTCTCCACCACCGGCTTGTACGTCCGGCAGGGCCGCACATTCGCATACAGGCCCAGCGTCTTCCGCATCGTCACGTTCAGTGACTTGTATCCGCCGCCCTGCGGCGTCGTAATCGGCGCCTTCAGCATCACCCGCGTCCGCGCAATCGAGTCCCAGGCCTCCTTCGGAATCCCCGAGGTATTCCCGCGCAGATAAACCTGCTCGCCCACCTCCACAAACTCCGCATCCAGATGCGCGCCCGCCGCGGTCAAAATCGAAAGCACCGCCGCCATAATCTCCGGCCCAATCCCATCCCCGGCCGCGACCGTGATCGGAATCGCCCGCGGCTTCTCAACGCTGCTAATCCCACTCTCATTTACAAAATCAAGGGTCTGCGAACTCATCGACTGTTTCCTCCAGGAGCTAAACTGATGTCAATCACCGAATTCAAATATACGACATATATTTCGTATATAGAAAGTCGCGTTTCCTACATCGCATTTGACGAGGTGAAACCTCCCATGCCATCCCGCCCGCAGAATCCCGCCCGCAAATCCGCCACCCAGCCCCGCGCCCACGCACCTGCGGCTAATCCCCCGGCAGCTGCGCCGCAATCTTCCCAGCCCGTCCAGCAAAAAACCACCTGGACATTCCTCACCAACCACTCGCACGTATTACTGCTCATCGCCCGTGATCCGGAAACCCGTATGCGGGACCTCGCCGACCGCGTTGGCATCACCGAGCGCGCCGTACAGCGCATCATCGACGAACTCCGCGAAGGCGGCTATCTCACCATCACCCGGCAGGGCCGCCGCAACCTCTACGAAGTCCGTGGCGAACCTCATCTCCGCCACCCCGTCGAGGCCGCACGCACCGTTGGCGATCTCATCCGCATGGTCAACGGTTAAGCAAAAAACAGCTTCGCCGCAATAAATCCAGCAGCAAGGGTCGTAGCAAATTGTCTTTAAATTTTGGTAGCGCTATCGGGGATCGAACCCGAACTCTCCGCCTTGAGAGGGCGGCGTGTTAACCAATTACACCATAGCGCCTTAAGGAAGAATGCCGCCCCGTAGCCTGAACCGGCCGCAGGGCCAACTGCTTGAGTATACCAAAGGTGCCGCAGCATTCGGCGCTTTCAACTGCCTGCCGATAGCTCCAGCGCTAGCCGCGGACCCTTCAGTGGTCGATGCCCAGCTTCTTTACTTCGTCCGTGTAGTACTTCCGGTAAAGAATGTCCCACTCCTGGCTGCCTTCGAGGATGATCTTCCGCTGCGACTCAATCTTCCGCCGCGCCGCCTCGTCAATCTTCATCTCTTCCAGAAGATCGTGTTCCATGGCCTTGCGTGCTTCCTGGCGAATCGTATTCCGGTCTTCCAGAAACTCAACCTCATCGATCTCTGCCAGCATATCGGCCACCGTGTGGGCCAGCTTGTTCAACTTGTCCCGGCTGATTCTCACAGTACCGCCTTGTATTTCCGGGCGAGTTCCATCTTCACCTTCTTGAACATCTCCGGGTAGCTCGCGCCCGTGCGGCGCATCTCCTCCTGGTAGGCCTCCAGAATCACCCGCACCTCTTCGTTGATGCGGTCCTCCAGAGACAGCTCTTCCAGCAGGGCCTTGTAGACCCGCTCCTCCACCATCTTCACCTTATCGGTGCGGATCATCTTCGCTTCAATCAGGTGCTTAACGGTGCGGCGGGCCAGATAATCGACGTAATCGCGCGAAAAAATCATCTATCTCGTTTCAAAATATAGCACATGGCCGCGAGCGCCTCCCTTTGGCGCCTCGCTGGACACCCTCAAACAGCACTTGCGGGGTCCACCATCCGTTCTGCGACAATGGGGAAGCCATATGAACTCCAATAGTTTGTTGAATCTCAAAGACGATATGATCGCCTACATCGCGGGACACGGTATGCGCCGCATCCCTGCCTTCATCGGCGATGACCTTCCTTCCATCCTCTGGGAAGACGAAAATAATCCTGACAGCTGGAAGGAATTCGTGGAAACCGCCAAAGCCGCCGGCGCCGCCTTCCTCACCATGTCTGAGATGACGCTCGAAGCCCAGGATATCCACCTCCTGATCGATCAGCTCCAGGAACTCCACATTCCAGACGACGACAGCAGCGAACTCGAACACGCCCAGGCCCTCATGGCCCATGCCGGCAAAATCGGTTTCCTCCAGCTCGGCTTCGCCCATCAGGGCGTCCTGTTCGTCCATGAAACCTCCACCGACTGGTACGAACATTACCAGGAGATCCTGGAAAGCCTCGACGATCTGAGCGATATCGTCTTCGATCAAGGAGACGACGACAGCCTGCTGTGACGCCATCCGATGCTCTGCCCGCTCCGGCACGCAGCAACCGGCCCCGCCGCTGGCTGCTCCCCCAGACTGATTCCGCCCAGGCCGCATCACTCGCTCATGAAGCGCGCCTGCCCCTGCTCATCGCAGAACTGCTCCTCGCCCGCGGCGTCAGCAGCGCTGCCCAGGCCGCATCCTTCTTCGCACCCAGCCTCGACCACCTGCTCGACCCATATTCCATGCTTGGCATGGCCCAGGCCGTCGAACGCATCGAGCAGGCCATCGCCCTCGGGGAAACCATCCTCATCTATGGCGACTACGATGTCGACGGCACCACCGCAACCGTCCTCCTGAAAACCGCCGTCGAACGCCTCGGCGGTACCGTCCGTTTTCACGTCCCCCACCGTCTCCGCGAAGGCTACGGCATGCAGAGCGAAATTCTTGCCTCTGCCGCAGCCGAGGGCGTCCGCCTCGTCATCAGCGTCGATACCGGCATCCGGGCCTTCGCAGCCGCTGATGCGGCGGCAGAACTCGGCCTCGACCTCATAGTTACCGACCACCATTTGCCTGAAGCCGCGCAGGACTTGCCTCGCGCCTTGGCCGTGCTTAATCCCAACCAGCCCGGCTGCCCCTACGCCTGTAAATTCCTCTGCGGAGCAGGCGTCGCCTTCAAGCTTTCGCAGGCACTGCTCGAAAAACGCGATCCCGAACGCGCCCGAACAAAAATTCTGCCCTCATTCCTCAAAATGCTGGCCATTGCCACCGTAGCGGATGCAGTACCCCTCCTCGGCGAAAACCGCACCATCGTCTCCATCGGACTGGAGGAACTCCGTCGCCCTGTCGGGTCCGGCCTGCGCGCACTCATGCAGGAAGCCCAGCTCGACCCCGCCCGCCGCTCCCTCACCGCCACTGACGTCGCCTTCCGCCTCGCACCCCGCATCAACGCAGCCGGCCGTATGGACATCGCCTCGGAGGTCATCGAGTTATTCACCACTCGCGACGTTGCGCGCGCGAAAGAACTTGCCGCCCGCCTTGAGAAGCTCAATTCCGAACGCCGCGAAACGGAAGCTGCCATCCTCGCCGATGTTGCCACCCGCCTTGTTGCCCCTGAATTCGCCGCCGCTCGCTGCATTGTCATGGACGGCGATGGCTGGCATCGCGGCGTCATCGGCATTATCGCCTCCCGCATCGTCGACCTCACCGGCAAGCCGGCCGTAGTCATCTCGCGCGAAAACGGCGAGGCTCACGGCTCTGGCCGCTCCATCGACGGTTATCATCTTCTCGATGCTATCGAGAGCTGTGCCGGCCTCTTCACCCGCTTCGGCGGACACGCCCACGCCGTCGGCTTTTCCCTGCCTTCCGATCGCGTCCCCGAGCTGCGCGCCCATCTCGTCGATCACGCGCGCTCTCGCATCGCCGATGAAGATCTGGGAGGCCCTCTCACCTGTCATGCCGAACTGCCTCTCGATCACATCACACCCGCGCTCTTTTCCTGGTTGCGCCGTCTTGAGCCCTTCGGCATGGGCAATGAAGAACCCGTCTTCGTCGCCCGCAATGTCCGTCTCGCCGGCCCCGTCCGCACCCTCAAAGAAAAGCATGTCCGCCTCAACCTTGCCCAGGGTCCGCGCGGCACACAATACAAGGCCCTGGGATGGAACTGGGCGGAGCGCGTCGCAGCACTAGACCTGCACCAGGACCAGCCCCTGCACATCGCCTACCGCCTCCGCGAAAATGAACACCCCGAGTACGGCGGCCTCGAACTGGAAATCGCCGACCTGCAAAAATCGGCACCCTGATCGCAAAGGGTCTTCTCAGGCTCCTTAAATCGACGCCACGCCCAGCATCGCTATATCATCCACCAGCCCGACTTCCTTCTGCACAAATGGCTCCGCGTAGCGCACGCCTGCCAGCAGCCCATAATGCCGCGCCGTCGCAAACGTCCGCTCGCGAATCTCCTCCTCCGGCACAAACAGCCCGCTGCCCTGCGCCTGGTTCGCATATTGCGAGGCATAAGCCATCAGCGCCCTATGTCGGTCCTCGATATGCGCCGTAATATCCACCACAAAGCTCGGCCGCACGTCGGCGTAGAGACTCGCATACAGGATCTTAAATGGCCGATGCGGCGGCAATCCCGTATCTACCTTCGTCAATCCGGCCAGAAAACACGCCTCATAACCCAGCGTTGCCGTCGTGTAGTGATCCGGATGCCGGCCCGTCCAATATGGTAGAACCACCACCCGCGGCCGCACCCTCCGGAGCACTTCCACTATCTTCAGCCGGTTCTCATAGCTGTTCTCCACGCGCCCATCCGGAATATCCAGAGCCTCCCGCCAGCTCACACCCAGAATCGCCGCCGCCGCCTTTGCCTCTGCCTCGCGCTCGGCGGCAGAACCCCGCGTGCCAGCCTCACCTTGCGTCATATCCAGAATCGCCGTGCGATATCCCAGCGCCTTCATCCTCAGCAGAGTGCCGCCGCAGGTCTGTTCCACATCGTCCCTGTGCGCTGCCATCGCCAGCACTTCAGCCATCGCCTCCACAGTCATCTGTCACCCCTCAAAAGCGAAAGGCACGGCGTCGCTTCCCGCCGTGCCCGGTTTTGCAAACCTGCCTGCTCAGTAATACGTGTTGTCCGCATCCGTACCCGAGTCCATGTAGGCAACATCGGTGATCGTGCCCTGCATCGTGACGTTGGAGTTATCCAACTGAGACATATTCGTGG
>JAJZJJ010000193.1 GCA_021810175.1 Acidobacteriota bacterium
TGCTAGCGCGCGGCAAATTCCACACAGGCGCGGGACTGCTCGTCGATCAGAACGGCGTCGTTCTGGGCATCAGGGGCATAGAGGAATCGGCGAACCGATCTCCAGACCTTCCTCCGGATACCGTCACGGTGCGTCTGCCAGGTAAAGCTCTGCTGGCCGGCTTTGTCAATGCGCACTCGCATAGCTTTCAGCGGCTCATTCGCGGGCGCACGGAATCGCGTCGCAGCGGAGGACGGGATTTCTGGTCGTGGCGCGGGGCCATGTACCACGCGGCTGCCTCGCTTTCGCCGGAGCAGATCTATCACGTGGCCCGCATGTGCTTTCTGGAGATGGCGCTCGCCGGTACGACCGCGGTTGGTGAATTCCATTACCTTCATCGCACGCCGGAGGGCAACGCCTACCCGAACGCGAATCTCCTGGCGCACCAGGTGATGGCCGCGGCGAAATCGGTCGGCATCCGCATTGGGCTGTTGCGCACGGCCTATCAGCGGGCCGGATTCGAGTTGCCGCCCGATCCGGGCCAGATCCGGTTTGTGGAATCCACTCAGGAGTTTCTTGGGAACCTGGACGACCTGCGGCGCCGTTATCACTCCAGCGAGGCATGGATCGGCGTAGCTCCGCATAGTGTCCGCGCCGTTCCCATCGAAGACATCGCAAAACTCGCAGAATACGCCCGCGAGAACCATCTGCCCCTGCACATGCACGTCTCGGAACAGAAGGCGGAGCTTGCAGCTTGTCAGCGCGAATATGGGACGTCTCCGGTACGGCTGCTTGCCCGGCACGGCGTGCTCGACAACAACTTTACTGCCGTCCATGCGATTCACATCGATCCCGAGGAGATGGATCTTCTCGCCGCGAAAGGCGCGACAATCTGCTCCTGTCCAACTACCGAGCGCAACCTAGGAGACGGAATTTTCCCGGCACATCCGGTAATGGAACGAGGCATTCGCGTCGCGTTCGGTTCGGACAGCCAAGCCCAGATTGAGCCGCTGGAAGATGCGCGCGAGTTGGAGTATCACCTTCGGCTGCAGCACCAGCAGCGGAGTGTGCTGGACGGCATCGATGGCCAGGAACTCCCCGCCAGGCTATTTGCCTGCGCCACCGCCAACGGCGCTGCCGCGCTCCATTGTCCGGCGGGCGATCTGGCGACCGGCAAGCTCGCGGACTTTTTCACCGTGGACCTGAATCACCATTCCATCGCCGGGAACGACCCGGAACATCTACTGGCCATGATTGTCTTTGGCCTGCAGCGCAGTGCAATCTCGGACGTGGTGGCCGGAGGAAAGTTTCTCATTCGCAACCATTTCCATTCCGAGCAGGAAGAAATCGTCAATCAATATCAGGAGGTCGCTCGCCAGGTGTGGCTCGCTCCACAGCTTGCAGCGGACTAAGACCATGTCCTCGATTACCCGGAACCCTGCTCCCACCATCCGCGCGCCTCGTGGCTCCACGCTGCGGTGCAAAGGATGGCACCAGGAGGCGGCGCTGCGCTGCCTGATGAACAACCTTGACCCTGAGGTCGCCGAAGCTCCAGAGAGGCTGGTGGTCTATGGCGGCATCGGCAAAGCCGCGCGCAACTGGGAGTGCTACCACGCCATCGTGCATGAACTGGAGAAGCTCGGAAACGAGGAAACCCTGCTGGTTCAGTCCGGCAAGCCGGTCGGGGTTTTTCCGACCCATGAGAATGCGCCGCGCGTGCTGATCGCAAATTCAAATCTGGTCGGTGCCTGGGCCAACTGGGATGAGTTCCACAAATTGGATCGCGCCGGGCTCATCATGTATGGGCAAATGACTGCCGGCAGCTGGATTTACATCGGCACCCAGGGCATTTTGCAGGGAACTTTCCAGACGTTTTCCGCCATGGCGGACCGGCATTTTGGCGGGACGCTTGCGGGCAAGCTGGTAGTGAGCGGCGGCATCGGCGGGATGGGTGGCGCACAGCCGCTGGCCGCCACGATGAACGGCGCCGTGTTCCTCGGCATCGAGGTAGACCGCACACGTATCGAGCGCCGTTTGCGGAAAGGCTACTGCGATCGCATGACGGAGTCGCTCGAGGAAGCGCTGCGGCTTTGCGAAGAGGCAAAGCGCAACAAGCAGGCGCTGTCGGTCTGCCTGGCCGGGAACTGTGCGGAGGTGCTGCCGGAGCTGGTGCGGCGGCAAGTTGAAGTAGATGCAATCACCGACCAGACCAGCGCGCATGATCCGCTGAATGGCTATATTCCCGCAGGCCATTCTTTGCAAGCCGCGGTGGAGCTGCGCCAGCGCGATCCCGTCGAGTACGTCAGGCTCTCCATGCAAAGCATGGCGGTCCATGTCGAGGCCATGCTCGCGATGCAGCGGCGCGGTGCAGTCGCCTTCGATTACGGCAATAATCTGCGCAAGCGCGCCTTTGACGCAGGCTGTCGAAACGCCTTCGACATTCCCGGCTTTACGCCGGAGTACATTCGTCCGTTGTTTTGTGAAGGAGCAGGCCCGTTCCGATGGGTCGCGCTCTCCGGCGACCCATCGGACATCTACCGCACCGATGAACTGGCGCTCAAGTTGTTTCCGGACAACGCAATTTTGAAACGCTGGATTCACCTTGCCAGAGAGCGAGTGCAGTTTCAAGGTCTGCCTGCGCGTATTTGCTGGCTCCGGCTTGGCGAACGCGCCCGCATGGGCGAGGCCATGAACGACCTGGTTCGCAACGGCGAATTGAAAGCGCCGGTCGCCATAGGGCGAGACCATCTCGACACCGGATCGGTTGCTTCTCCTTATCGCGAAACCGAGCAGATGAAAGATGGCTCCGACGCGATTGCAGACTGGCCCATTTTGAATGCGCTGCTGAATACCGCGAGCGGCGCGAGCTGGGTCTCGTTCCACCACGGCGGCGGCGTCGGCATGGGATATTCCCTGCACGCCGGGCAAGTCTGCGTGGCGGACGGCACCGCGTCCGCCGGGGAACGGCTGCATCGTGTGCTGAACAACGATCCCGGCATCGGGGTAGCCAGGCACGCGGACGCAGGCTATGAGAAAGCGATCGAGACGGCGCAGCAGAGAGGCGTCGCGATCCCCATGCGCCGCCCATGAGTCTCTTTCCTGCAAAAAAACTTGCTGTCATCCATTGCGGACAGTTGGTCACGATGGCAGGGCCGTCGCGCGCGCGGCGTGGGCCTGCGGAGATGCGCGAGCTCGCGATCATCCAGGATGGCGCCATGCTCGTCGCCGATGGATCGATTGAGCGAGCCGGTACAACGGACGAGCTTCGCAAGATTCTGGCGGAAGAAAAAAACATTTCCGTCCTGGATGCGCGAGGCCGCCTCGTCACTCCGGGATTCGTGGATGCGCATACCCACATCGTCTTTGCCGGTTCGCGCGCCGCGGAGTTTGAGCAGCGGATCGCAGGCAAAACGTATCAGCAGATCGCCGCCGCCGGTGGAGGCATTGCCAACACCATGCGAGCCACGCGGCTGGCGACGGAAGAGCAACTGCTGGCGCAGGCGCGTCATCATGCGCAATGGTTTCTCCGCACCGGAACGACGACCATCGAAGCGAAATCGGGGTACGGGCTTTCTGTCGAAGCCGAGATGAAGATTCTTCGTGTCGTGCGCTCTCTCGGACAGACTGGTCCGCTGCGCGTTGTGCCGACGTTGCTCGCCGCGCACACAGTTCCGCCGGAATATCAGCATGATCGCGAGGGCTATATCGCGCTCATCTTGAATGAAATTCTGCCGCAGGTGCGGCGCGACGATCTGGCGCAATTCTGTGACGTTTTCTGCGATGAACACGCCTTTACGCTGGACGAGAGTCGAACCATATTGGCCGCCGCCAGACGGGCCGGTCTGGAGTTGCGAATCCATGCCGAACAATTTGCCGCGGACGGCGGCGCAGCGCTGGCCGCGGAACTTGGCGCCGCGACAGCCGACCACCTGGAGTGTACGGACGAGCGTGGAATTGCCGCGCTGGCGCACTCTGGCGTTCAGCCGGTGCTCGTTCCCGCCTCCGTGTTTTGCCTGGGCCGCAGCCAGTATGCGCCGGCACGCGCGATGATCGACGCTGGATTGCCCGTCGTGCTGGCGACGGATTTCAATCCCGGATCTGCGCCCACAACTTCCCTGCCGTTTGTCATGTCGCTGGCCTGCCAGCAGATGAAGATGCTGCCCAGCGAAGCTTTGACAGCGGCGACCATCAACGCGGCCTTTGGTCTCGGCCTGGGTAAGAGCGTCGGCTCCCTGGAGCCGGGCAAGGCTGCCGATTTTCTCATCCATGAATTCAGCGATTATCGCGAACTCGCCTACTTTGCCGCCGTCCCTAACCTGCCGCAGGTTTTCATCGCGGGAAAGCGCGTCCCTACCTATCCAGAAGCTTCACGCGACCCAGGACCTCCGGAGCGGCAATAGCCATGCCGGAAGATTTGTCTCCAGCCTCACTGCTGCTCGAACTCATTCGCATCCCGTCCGTTTCTTCTCTGTCGAATCGTCCACTCGTGGATTTCATCCGGAGCGTGTTGCAGCCGCGCGGATGGCATATTCGAGAGCTGCCGTACACCGATGCGGCCGGCGTGGAGAAGCTGAACGTGATCGCACTTCCATCGACCCAGCCAGCAGATGACTTCCTGGTCGATCTTGCCTTCGTCTGCCACACGGACACCGTGCCGTACGACGCCAATTGGCAGCAATCCACCAAACCCGAGATACGCGAAGGACATATTCATGGCTGCGGCGCCTGCGATGTAAAAGGGTTTCTCGCATGTCTGCTGGCGGCATTCGCGAATATGCCTGCGAGCCAGAACGCGCCCACAATCGCTCTGGTCTTTACGGCAGAAGAAGAGATCGGCTGCGTAGGAGCACAAAAGCTGATCGACGCAGGACTGCTGCGCACGCGCCAGGTTGTAATCGGGGAACCTACTTCGCTGCGTCCTGCGCGCGCCGGAAAAGGCTACGGTCTGGCGGACATTCGTGTGCGCGGGAAAGAGGCGCACAGTGCTTTCCCGGCTCAGGGAAGATCCGCAATTTATAGCGCTGCGCGATTGATCGTGAAGATTGAAGAATTTGCCGCTTCACTCAAACGCTCGGCAGGAAATCAAAGAAGCGGCCTCTTCGACCCGCCGTATACCACTTTGAATGTGGGCACGATCCACGGTGGAACGGCCAAGAACATTGTCCCCGGCGAGTGCCGTTTTCTGCTGGAATGGCGTTCGCTTCCCGGCGAGCCGGCGGGAACGGTTCCCGATGCCGTAAGGAAAATAGTTGAAGAAATTCGGCATGAAGACCCGGAGTTCACTTGTGAAATGCAAGTGATTCGACAGCAACCGGGATTCGCGACCGACGAGACTTCTCCGCTCCTGCGCCGTTGGATTGAAGGGACCGGACTGGAATCAACCGGTGTCCCATTTGGGACCGAGGCCCCGCTGCTGGCGCGAGTCGCCCAGGATGTGATCGTCGCCGGCCCCGGAGATATGCGTACCGCTCACAGTGAGCGAGAATGCGTTTCCATTGCGGAACTGGAACGCTGCGTCCAATGCCTACGAGGACTTCTCCTCAGCTTCGAGTAGCTCCAGGAGCTTCGCTTCGTCCAGAATGGCGACCCCAAGCTGCCGTGCTTTGTCGAGCTTGGAGCCAGCCTCCTCGCCTGCAACCACGTAGCTGGTTTTTTTGCTTACGGAACCGGCCACTTTGCCGCCTTCGCGCTCGATGCGCTGCTTGGCCTCCTCGCGGGTCAAGGTGGGGAGCGTGCCGGTCAGCACAAAGGTGAGTCCGGCCAGCCTGGAGGAATTCCTGGTTTTGGCTGCGGTGAAGTTGAGACCCGCGTCGCGCAATCTTTCGACGAGCTCGCGATTGGCCGGGACATCGAAGAACTCGCGAATCGCCACGGAAATTCGCGGCCCGATCTCGGGAACGCGTTCCAGTTCCTCCTCCGTAGCGGCCATCACGCGGTCCATGGTGCCGAAGGCTTCCGCCAGAAATTGGGCCGTGCGTTCGCCGACGAAGCGGATGCCCAGTCCGAGCAGCACTCGATCGAGCGGCGCCTGCTTGGAGCGCGCGATCTCCTGCAGCAGCGACTGGGCAGTCTTCTCACCGATGCGTTCCAAGGAGAGCAGGGCGGCTTCATCCAATTGATAAATGTCGGCCAGGTTGCGCACCAGTCCGCGATCTATCAGTTGGGTGACAACAGC
>JAJZJJ010000194.1 GCA_021810175.1 Acidobacteriota bacterium
GGCCCCTTCTGCCCCATCTCGTATAAGCCAGGGAAGGTTATTGATTCCCTGGCTATCCCATAATTAAGCCCTGCAGAGCCCGCTCACAGGCGCGGATCGACGGGCTCGCTCTCCAGCGCCAGCACACCAAACGCGCATTCGTGGGTGCGGCGCAGCGGTTCCTTGCGGACGAAGCGCTCCAGCGCCTCGATCCCCAGGGCAAACTCCCGGCTTGCCAGGGAGCGCTTTGCTCCGACGCCGCGCGAGCGCAGACGTTCGAGATTCTCCGGCAACAAATATTCTGGGCCGTAGATGATGCGCAGGTACTCGGGTCCGCGGCATTTCACGGCCGGCTGAGCATAGCCACGTCTTCCTTTGCTGATGAAGTCGAGCGGTTTGACGACCATACCTTCGTTCCCGGCAGAGGTCAGCTCCATCCACCAGGCCGTGGCCGCGTCGTAACTGGCCGGGTCGTTCAGGTCGACCTGTCGATATGGAGTCGCGAGCAGCAGTTGCGAGTCCGCTGCGCACAGCCGCGCCAGGGTCTGCATGTGCCAGGTGTGCTGCTTGTCGGCATGCACTGTCCCCTCGCTCGCCAGCAGGTGGAAAGGAGCGAGCTTCAGATCTGCAATGGAGGAAACCGGCCAGCAGTAGCGGCGGTACTCGTCCTGGTATTTCACGAGTGCCTGAAGCCGGACTTCCGTGCGGTCCGCCAGTTCGCCGGCAGGTTCCACGCGCCCCCGGACCTGGCGCAGTGCCTGTTCCGCCGCGGCCAGCGCATGGACGCCCGCCGTGCCGGTCGGTGCGTATTGGACCCGCAGAAGCTCCTGAGCTTTGACCGACCATGGCATTAACTCGCAGTCGAGGCACAGCCAGTCGGTGCCAAGCTCCTCCCAGAGGGAGGACGCGCTGACGGCGGTCTGGACCCTGATCAGGAATTCATACTGTAGTTTTGG
Source organism: Acidobacteriota bacterium (assembly GCA_021810175.1). The sequence continues at coordinate 936 of JAJZJJ010000194.1, forward strand.
GTCCGGAAAGAACGGACGCCCGGTTCGCGTGAAGACCACTCCGGGAGCAGGCTCGATGACGCCGAATCTCTTCACCGACACCGACTCATCGCGGCAGACGATGACTACCGCGCGCGAACCCATGTGCTTCTGCTCGCAGACGACGTGAGGGATGCCCTCATGCCGGTAGTAGGCGAAGGCCTCCGCCGGGTGCTCCAGCAGGCCCGGAAGTTTGGTTGTTTCCGAAGGCGACATGGTCGGTGGCAAATAGATCAGCCATTTCGGATCGACGGCAAAGCGGCTCATCACCTCGAGCGCCGCCATGGCGTTCTCCTCGCGGATGGTGATCTTCGGAATAAGCCGGGTGTCCACGATCCGCTTCCCGACGACATCCTCCAGATCCAGCACGTCGTCCGAGACATGCTGGGCCGCGCGCTCGGCGATGGTTTCGGCGGGCAGGAACGGCTTGCGCGATTCGTAATAGACGGCGTGCGCCGGAACCGACACGATCTCGCGTTCGGGATAGCGCAATGCGGTGAGCCGGCCGCCAAAGACGCAGCCCGTGTCGATATTGACGGTGTTGTTCAGCCACATCGGCTCCGGCACAGGCGTGTGGCCGTAAACCACCATCGCCTTGCCGCGATAATCGGCGGACCAGTTATAGCGCACCGGCAGCCCGAATTCGTCTGTCTCACCGGTAGTTTCGCCGTACAGGGCAAAGTCGCGGACCTTCGCCGACCCGCGGCCTTGCATGGACTCCTTCAGGCCGGCATGAGCGACAACCAGCTTGCCATCGTCAAAAACATAGTGGCTGATCAGCCCATCGAGGAACTTCGTTGCAGCCCTGCGAAATTCCTCGGGCTGCTCCCGAAGCTGGTGCATGGACTCAGCAAGTCCGTGGGTCAGCTGAACGTCACGGCCTTTAAGAGCTTTCACCAGCTTGATGTCGTGATTGCCGGGGACGCAAAAGGCCTGACCGGAGCCGACCATGCTTATCGCGAGCCGCAGAACATCGGGCGTGGACGGGCCGCGATCCACAAGATCGCCGACGAAGACGAGCTTCCGGCCATCGGGTGGAGTCACGCTGACATCGTCTTGATGGCGATCGACCGCATAGCCGAGTTGCCCCAGCAGTTCGACCAGTTCGTCGAAGCAGCCGTGAACGTCGCCAATGATGTCGAACGGGCCGTGCTCACCGCGGCGGTTGTTCCAGAGCGGCTGGCGTTCGATGGTGGCGCCGTCGACCTCCTCTGGTGATGAGAGGCGAAAGACGTGGCGAAATCCTTCCCGCTCGAGACCGCGCAGGGAGCGCCGCATCTGTTGCGCCTGGTTTCGGATCACGTGCGGCCCGAACTGGCGATCCGGCCTGGCGGCGTTGCGCTCATGGCAGAGCTTTTCCGGAAGATCGAAGACGATCGCCACCGGCAGTGTGTGATATTCCCGCGCCAGTTCCACGAGAGGCTTCCGAGATTCCGGCTGGACGTTGGTCGCGTCGATGACGGTGAGCTTTCCGCGGGCCAGCCGCTTGCGGGCAATCGCATGCACCAGGTCGAAGGCATCCCCGGTGGCGGACTGATCGTTCTCGTCGTCGGCGACCAGCCCACGGCAGGTATCGGACGAAACCACTTCCGTGGCGAGGAAGTGCCTGCGCGCGAACGAGGACTTCCCACAACCCGAAGGGCCAATGAGCAGGACGAGCGAGAGTTCAGGAACAGTGAGTTTCATGGATTACCGTGATATGCCTTGCCTCATTTTGCCGCCTTGATTGATTCCAGCCGAAGCCGGACCAGAAGGTCGTTCAGCGCATCTCTGCAACTGGGCTCGGCGGGAAGCGATGTTTCCTCTCCCGACTGCTTCAGCTTTGCCTCAAGTTCCCCATATTGCTTCTGAAAGAAGGCCAACTCGACGGCGGCGAGGCGTTCGTCTTCCGCGCCATTCCTCTTGCGGGCGATGAGATCGGGGATGAACGGCAAGTTGAATTCGCGGTTCAGAACCTCAAGGTTGGCTTCGATCCGTCCTGTTTGCATCAGGTGAATGCCGGTGAGCAATACGCGAAAGACATACAGGAGCGGCTTCACGCGGGGAGGATCTTCCTTCTCGAAGAGCCTCCACTGATTTGCAGCGAACCCAAGGTAATGGTGAACATGAAATCGCGTGATGCAACCCTGCGCAATCTGCTTTAGCTCCTCGTGTTCGGGCCGGGCATCGACGATCAAAGGCGAGAATAGCTGCTCAAGCACGTAGCCATTGGGCTTCAGCAGCAGACCGAAGAATTTGCGGATGTCATGGGTGACCAGATCGAGTTCGATATCCGAGCATTCAGAGCGCTCGATCGTCTCACGCAGGGGAAACAGCCCAACGACCTCAGCCGCCGGAAGAATATGGGCGCCGCGGAGATCCCAATCGGAATCTCCCGAAGGGAATCCATAGAGATGCGCCCCGCTGACCGTGGCGAAGAGGATAGGGTAGGGATGTTCGCGGACGGCCGCGCGGACACGATCAGGAATCAAGGTCAGCCTCCACCATGTTTCGGCGCGCCCAAATCAGCAGTCGATTGGCTTCGGGGTAATTCGGCGCTTCCGGCAAAGCCGTGCATCGGTATGCGTGCTCAAATTCCCGATGAAGTTCCAGCCGCCATCGATTCACCTCGTCCCATGGCGTATTGCCATCCCGAATCGACAGCAAAGCAGCGCGGTGCTCCGCGACGCCAACCGGTACACGCTGCTCCTTCAGGATCGAGATTCCCTGAAGGAGCAGGCGGATCAGGTGCATCGCGTGTTTCCATGAGGGCTGCTGCTGGTTGCGCAGATCCTGCTCCAGTTTTCGGAATTGCGACATCACGTAACCGTTGTAGGTTTGATAGACGAGCTTTGACAGGAAGATCTCGCGCTCTTCAACCAATGCGTCGCTAATTTCCGAGGTCTTCTCCACAATCGGCGTGTACAGGCATTCGAGAACGTTGGGATTCGCCTTCAAAGCCAGCACGATGAACTTCTGCAACTCCCAGTAGCACTCGTCGGTGCCCCGATCCTCCAGTTGCTCCGGGACGCCGTACAGGGACCACTGGAGTTCGGCAGGCGGAAGATAGATTCCGCGGCGATCAACATCGGACTCCTCGCGGCTGAGGCCGTAAGCTCGGGAACCGACGATGCAGCGGTAGATGACGAACTTTTGCAGGTCGTATTCCGCCAGCATCTGCTCGGCATCCCCAATCGGCCCGGATTTCATCTGCTTCAGAATTGAAAACTCCTGCCGGCCAAGGTTCAACTCCCGTCCATCCATGCAGCGCAGGCCGTACGAATGTGTTGAGTCGAGCGGCGCCCGCGTTATTTCTGCAACCGTGCCTTTGGCGAACCCGGGCGAGTCGCCGCTGCCGGCAATCTCGAAGCGGAGCACGACCTGTGTCCCTTCCGGGACGATCAGGTGTGGTCGGAAGCTGCGGTTCTCATGCACGCTCAAATACTCCCATCTGTGTTGGGGCGCCATGAACCGGATCCTCGGGGCCGACCGGCTGAATCTTCACCTTGTAGCCGAACTCGCCGGCGAGCCGCTCGGCCCAGCCCGCGAACTCCGCCCGCGACCACTCGAATCGATGGTCGCGATGCCGGAAATGGCCGGCGGGCAGTGTGGGGAAGAGGGCGTTGTATTCCGCGTTCGGCGTGGTGATGACCACGTGCGTCGGCTTTGCGAATTCAAACAGCACCCGCTCAAACGCAGCGAGCCGAGGAGCATCGAGGTGTTCGATCACCTCGACGACCGCGGCAGCGTCGAAGCCGCTCAGGCGCTTATCCCGATACATCAGCGAGCCCTGGACCAACTCAATGCGCCCGCGTTGCCGCTCAGGCAGCTGGTTCAGCTTGAGCCGCTCGTGCGCGATCTCGATGGATCGCCAGGAGACGTCCATCCCAAGGATCTTCTCGAATTGCAAATCGGCAATCAGGTGCCGCAACAGCTTGCCTTCTCCGCAGCCGAGGTCCAGAACGGATTTCGCGCCAACTCCGCGTAGCACCGACAACACCGTCCCGATGCGCTGCTCATGCAGCCCAAGCGGGCGTTCGACCTTCTGCTCCTCCTCGTCACCTGCCGCCGTCTGTGCCTCCTCCTCCGGCGGGGCTTCTTCGGCAAGCCGCTCGAGAACTGCACGGGTCAGGCTCCGTTGCCGCTTCAGATAGCGTGCGACGATCAGTTCCTTCTGCGGATGCTGGCCCAGCCATCCCTCACCGCGCTTCAGCAGCTTCTCGATCTCGTCCTCTCCCACCCAGTAGTGCTTTTCGTTGTCGAGGACCGGGATCAGCACATACAGGTGTGTCAGCAGAGTTTGCAGCGTGACGGTTGCGGAGAGTTCGAGAGATACATAGGGCGATGCGCCCCAAGCGGGGAACTGCTCGTCCAGAGGCAAAGCCTCCATCTTTACCGCATAGCCAAGCGGCTCAAAGAGGCGGCGCACCAGATCTTCTCCGCCGCGCGCTGCAATCACCGGCAGCTTTGCGATCAGCGGAATCGGCGTCTCCGCCAGCGCCTGCCGTTCTTTACTCTTGCCACCGAGAGCGGTGGCGAACATCCGTCCAATGGCGACACTCATGAAGGAATTGGCGGCGTATGGCCGGTCATTGACGTACTGCTGCAACTGGCCACCCTCGCCCGGGGACCCGCGCCTTCCGCGTACCAGGCCTACGGGATCAACTTCGAGCAGAACGGCGGCTGTGCAGCGGTTCTCTCCGGCTTCGGGATAGAAGACGTGGGCCTTGCCGAAGGACAGTTCTTCGGTCTGCATGCGCGCAGGATTCTTGTGCAGCAGGTAGCCGAGATCGGTTGCCGGCTGGTGCGTTGTGGTCAGCGTCAGGAGCATCGCACTCCAGTGTAGGGCATCGGCACACAATTCTAAGTTGCGAAACCCTGGAAACTGTGCTGAGATAGATACTCGACTCAAGAGATATCCATGCGACTCCAGAACCCAATTCGCCACGAACAGTCCGCCGCCGGCACGAAGCCGTCGATGCTGCGGGTGGACGTGAATGCGCGGGGCCGGGGTCTTTGCATGAGATAGCTCGAATTTCAGAGTTTTCTCAAAAGCCCCGGCGCCAAGCGCTGGGGCTTTTTGCTGTTGGCCCAGAATTCAACCAAATCAATCAGAAAGGAGACCAGTATGCAGAGCTAATCGTTCAATGCCGATCTGAGGTCGGTCTTTCAGCGGCTTGCGGCTGCGAATGCGGACGCTTCGGAGCGAAAGCCCG
>JAJZJJ010000195.1 GCA_021810175.1 Acidobacteriota bacterium
AGTTTGCAAATTCCGAGGGCCCGTGATGAGAACAACGAAGGGCCGCGCGGATATGCGGCCCCTCTGAGCTTCTCGTTCAATTACGAATCGAGCGACGCGATCGTGCGGGTGTTACATGCCGAAGCGCTCGTGCCACGGGGTGGCGGCTTTCAGCGCCCGGTTCACGTTCTCAATGTTCTTGACGCCATCGTCCTTGAGCCAATTCTCGAAGGCCTTGGCGCCCTGCTTGGCGTAGACGGGGATGCCGTCTTTCCAGGTGGCGCGGCCGCAGAGCACGCCGTTGAACTTGGCGCCGGATTCGGCCGCCAGTTCCAGCGTTTCAATGAAGACGGGATTGGAGACGCCCGCCGAAAGATAAATGAAGGGCTTGGTCGAAGCCTCCGCCGCCTTGCGGAAAAGATGCAGCGCTTCTTCCTTCGAATATGCGGCTGTGCCTTTGAATGCCTTGGTGCCGGCGACAAACTCCATTTGAATCGGCACTTCCATCTTGAGCACATCGACGCCATAGCGCTCATCGCAGAAGTCCGCGGTCGCGCGCGTGACGATCTCAGGCTTTTTCTTCGCGTAGGCAACCGACTTTTCATCGCCGCCCTCGGCGTCATAGCCGACGATTTCCAGGAAGAATGCAATGTCGTGGGCGCGGCATTCATCGCCAATGCGCTCAATGAAGGCGTACTTTACGTCGTTGATTTCCTTTTTCTCGAACGGCGTGTAGTAGAGCAGCACCTTGACCGCGTCCGCGCCTTCATGCTGGATGCGACGCACCGACCAGTGGTCGAGCAGGTCGGGCAACCGGCCCGGTTCCGCTGCGTCATAGCCGGTCTTCTCGTAGGCCAGCAGCAGGCCCTTGCCGTTGCGATGCTTGGCGGCGGGCAGTCCAAATTCAGGATCGAGCAGAATGGCCGAGGCGTGGCGGGTCAGGACTTCCGTTACCAACGTCTTGAATTCAACCAGGGCATGGCCGTCGACCGGAGAGCCTTTTTCCTTGGCCAGAGACTTTTGCAGGGAACCGCGTTGATCCATGGCGGCGGCGGCGATTACGCCCCGCTCATCGGAGAGGGCTTTCATGCCGGCCAGTTTGCCGGGGGTCAGCTTCATCGTCATACACTCCTTATTTTTTTATCTTGTGGGGGTCTGTGGGTTGTCCAGGCCTCGAGAGGCCAAGTCCATCATTCCAGTTCCATCGTCTTCATTTTAATTTTACGCTGGGACGACAATCCCGTCGTGACACGCGTCATGGTCGGACCGGATTCGCGAGCGCCGCCTGCTGGGCCTGTACCAGCTCGCGCGTACCGCGCGCGGCGAGATCGAGCAGCGCGAAATGCCGATCGCGGGAGAAGGTGTTGTGTTCCGCGGTAGCCTGCACCTCGACGAAATCGCCGGTGCTGGTCATCACGACATTCATATCGACATCGGCGCGGGCATCTTCCTCATAGGCCAGATCGAGCAGCGGCGTACCGTCCACAATGCCCACGCTGATGGCGGCGATGAGATGCCGGATGGGCGAAGCGGCGAGGACTTTTGCGGCCACCAGTCGATCGACAGCCAGCCCCAGAGCCACGGCGGCGCCAGTGATGGCGGCGGTGCGGGTGCCTCCGTCGGCCTGCAGGACATCGCAATCCAGAATGATGGTGCGCTCGCCGAGTGCCTTCAGGTCGACAGCGGCGCGCAGACTGCGGCCAATCAGACGCTGAATCTCATGCGTGCGCCCGCCCACCTTGCCACGTTCACTTTCCCGGGGAGTACGAGTCAGCGTGGCGCGCGGCAGCATTCCATATTCGGCGGTGACCCAGCCCTGGCCGCGATTGCGCAGCCAGCCGGGCACGCCAGTTTCCACGGTGGCGTTGCAAAGCACGCGCGTGTGGCCGAGTTCAATTAGGACCGAGCCTTCGGCGGTGGGAACGAAATCGACGGTAAGGCGCAGCGGACGAAGCGCATCGATGGCGCGGCCTTCTGGCCGGAAGTAGGTGGAAGCAGGAGCGGACATGTGGAATCCATTGTACGATTCCTGCGAATCTCACATTGGTCAGGCCTCCAGTCGAGATCGGAAAGAGCCTTTTTGGGATTGTCCCAGAGTGGGAAGAGAGTTCCAAAATGGATTTGACTGGAAGTTCGCAGTAACTCCTTTATAGGCAACGGATTCGGTGGGGGTGTATGGATGGTGCGGTGTCGTTTTGAAACTGACCCTGCCTTTAGTAACGAAGGATCGGAGACGCTGTTCCGAATTAAGTCGTTGTGTCCGTACCGTTAAGAGAGGGGGGCCCAGTTTGGCACGCAACGTGAATACAGAGTGTGCAAGAACGGAGCGGAACGGGGATGAAATCCGGTCTGCCGAATCCGAATCGGAGGCCCGTTTTGGACCCATGTGTGGTTGGAGATGATTCCGCTGCAAAAGGAGATTCCCATGACGTTACTCGACTGGATGTTAATTCCGTCCGCGGCTGCTTGTGTTGTGTTGATTGTGTCCCTGGTGGTGCAAAGCCTACGTCACGAATGGTAAGACCGGTCCCTTATGTATGGAGAGCGAAGTTCGGCGGATTGAAAACCCTCGCACAACATTCCCAGGGAAACGCCGGAGTGAAAAGACTGAAACGGCAGCGAAGAACTTGTCCAGAATCGAACCGGACTACGACGCAGAATCCTTAGCAGGTTGTAAGAAATGGAAACCGAATGACGACCATGGCGCTCACCCAGCAGCAGGATGATTCCAGTCCGAGTCCGCGATTCGCGGCCGGAGAACCCGCCACGACTGTCCGTCATCTGGCGCATGATGTCCAGAATTGGCTTACGGCGCTGCAGGTATATTGCGACCTGCTGCGCACCTCAGGCGTTGTTGACGATCAGGGGCAACCGTGGATCGACGAGCTATCGAGCGCGGTGGAGCGGGGACATGCGCTGGTGGATTCGCTGCTGGATTTTGCGCAGTCGGCAGCCTTGTCCCGTCCGTTGGCTCCGCAGGGAGTGGCCGCGCTGCCAACCCTTGACCTGGGCGCCGCGATCGAACGCAGGCTGCCGCTGCTCCGCCAGATGGCCGGGAACAAGATCCAGGTGGAGATCAAAACAGTGCCCCATGCCGGGGCGACGGCGTTGCGGGAGCCCGAGTTTGAACGGATCCTGTTGAACCTGGCACGGAATGCGATGGAGGCAATGCCCGGGGGAGGCAAGCTGCGGATTGTCCTCGAGTACGGCCACGCATCGTCAGGCCGCTGCCTGCTGCTGCGCGTGTCCGACACGGGAAGGGGCATTGCGGCGGAACTCCTGCCTCACATTTTCAGCTCCGGGGTTTCGACGAAACTCGCTACGTCCGATGGTCCGCGATCGCGCGGTTTCGGGCTGGCAATTGTACGGGAATTGACGCTGGACGCGGGTGGATCGGTACGAGTCCGTTCCAGACTTGGACACGGGAGTTCCTTTACTGTCGAGTTGCCGCTACTTGAGGAATCGCTTGCGGAATCGCCGCTGGCAAAACCGCGGAGGGCTGCTTCCCATCCCCGCACGCGACAACTGGCAGTTGTGTCCGAGATGCCGAAGTCGAACACGGACCGCCCTGCTCATCGCAACAATTGTGACGCCAATCGGAAAGGAACCCGAGTACCATGCTAACAGCGACACGCATGTTTACCCCTACCTCCCAAATTCCCCCCGCGGAGCGAGCCAGCATGATGCACGTGCTGGTGGTCGATGACGATACGGCCATCCGCACCGCTGTTTCCGATATTGCGCGCAACTATGGTTTCGCGGTATCGAGTGTTGAAGATGCCGGTTCCACGCGCGCCGCCCTCAAGGCCCACATGGCCGACATTGTACTGCTCGATCTGAAGTTGCCGGGTGGCGGCGGCCTGCCGCTGGTGGAGGAGATCCGCACCTTGTACCCGGAGACCGTCGTGGTGGTGATGACCGCCTACGCCACGGTGTCTTCGGCCGTCGAGGCGATGCGCACGGGGGCCAGCGAGTACCTGACGAAGCCCTTCACCATGGACGAATTGACGGATGTGCTGGAGCGCGCCTCCGAGCGGCGCCATTTCGATACCGAGAGCCGGCGGCTGCGGGAAAAACTTCGCACCTCGGATGGATTCGGCACCCTGGTCGGCCGCAGCCCGGAGATGGAACGGGTGTACCGCATTCTCTCCAAGGTGGCCCACACCACGCATCCGGTGCTGATCCTGGGTGAAAGCGGAACCGGCAAGGAGATTGTCGCCCGCACCATCCACTACAACGGACCGAACGCTACGCATCCATTCATTCCCGTAGACTGCGGATCGCTGGTTCCCACCCTGATTGAGAGCGAACTCTTCGGCTATGTCAAGGGGGCCTTCACGGGCGCGAACCGCTCCAAGGAAGGACTGCTGGCGACTGCGGAAGGCGGTACCGTTTTTCTGGACGAGATAGGCGAACTGCCGCTCGATCTGCAGGCAAAGCTGCTGCGTGCGCTGCAGGAAAAAGAGATTCGCCCGATCGGCTCCAATCAGCGGATCCCGATCCACGTCCGCATCCTGGCAGCCACCAACCGCGACCTGGCGGCGATGGTGGAGCAGGGCAAGTTCCGCAAGGACCTGTTTTTTCGCCTGAATGTCGTGAACGTGAAAGTGCCGGCGCTGCGCGAGCACCGTTCGGATATCGCATTGCTGGCGGCGCATTTCCTGGAGCGCCGCCGGCGCGAGACAGGGGTTGTCTACACCCTGAGCGACGATGTGCTGCGGGTGCTTGGCAGCTACGATTGGCCGGGGAACGTCCGCGAACTGGAAAATACGATCGAACGGGCCTGCGCCCTTTCTTCCGGTCCAGTGTTGCATCTGGGAGACATGCCCACCCAGTTGCAGGAGTACCGGATGCACTGGCAAACCGTTCCGGAAACCGCGCCCCAGGAAACGATCGGCATGGATTCCAGCATTCTGACGATTGCGGAAATGGAAAAGCAGGCCATCCTGAACACCCTGCGCCAGCTGAATGGCGACAAGCTGACGGCGGCGCGACTGCTGGGCATCGGCAAAACGACGCTCTATCGCAAGCTGAAGGAATACGGCATCTCAGACGAATCTGAGATGTAGGGAACGCGCAGGTTGGAAGGCGCGGTTCTCGCCTTCCACCTGCAGGCCCAGCCGGAGCACAATCGGAAATCCTGAAGGGGGAATTGCATGACGCAGACCGTGCTGTTGGTTACTGGTATGTCGGGGGCAGAAAATTGCGCTGCCACGATTGGACGTCAACTGGGCCTGACCGTCGAGCTGGCCGAGAATCGCCGCGCCGCACTGGCCGCGCTGCGACGCCGCGAATTCTCCGTGATCGTACTGGATGAAAGCCTGGTGGAGGCCGATCCGGCGGGAGCGGAAGTGCTGTGGCAACAGGCGGGTCTGGCGGTCCCCATCCAAGTCAATCTGGGCATCTCCGGATGCAATCGGATCTTACGGGAAGTGCGCGCCGCGTTGCAACGGCGCGACAGGGAACTGTCGCTGGCGATGCGGGCCGCTGTTCAACTGATGGAAGGCGAGATGAACACCACCATCACCGGACTGCTGCTGCAAACCCAACTGGCGCTGCAGGAGCCGGCTCTTCCACCTGGAACTGCCGTCAAACTGCGGCAGGTGGTCGAACTGGCCGGCGTGCTGCGCGACCAACTGCGGCCCCCCCGGCGGCCTGAGGTATTTTTCAAGGATCCGCACCTTTCCAGCCATGGGCCAGGAGACTCGCACACAGCAAAATCGACGCTCGATTGAAACCGAAGACCAATAATCGAAGATCAATGCTCGACGATCACTCCATGGCTCCCATGCCCATCGGTGCATGGGGTACCGAGAGGCGCCCGCTTCGGAGAGAAATCGGCGGTGGTCAGGGCCAGCGGCCCGGAGGTGAAACTGCAAACCGATCCCATCACGGGTGCGGGCGCAACAGGCTTCGGTGGCGGCGGCTGCGATGTGCCGGCAATAATCACGCCGGTATTGTCTGGACCATAATTGCACGGCGCGCCAATGGCCGCCTGCATGGGAGCGAAGTCGTAGGTGGTCCCCGCTTTTGGTCCCGAGGTCAATTTGCAGACGGAACCTAAACCAGCTCGCGGCGCGCCGGGCGCAGATGCGCCAGCACTCGCCGATGTCGCAGCGCTCGACGGTACGGTCACACTTGGCGCCGCCGTATTCGGCGCCACTGT
>JAJZJJ010000196.1 GCA_021810175.1 Acidobacteriota bacterium
AAGCGGGAGACCTCGTCAGAAAGCTCATTGAGCATGAGCTCGGCATTGTAGGCTTCGCGGAAGAAGCGGCGGTCGAGCCACTTTTGCAGGCTGCGAGAGACGCCGAAGCGAAAGGCAAGGACGAGGAGGAGAAAGAGCGCGGCCCAGGCGAAATCGGAAGGTCCGGGCTGGCGGCTCTGCATGGCGGGAAGGAGCAGACGCAGGATGACGACGACGACAAGAGCGGCCTGGAGTACCCAGAGGGAGGCGCGGGCGAGGGCATAGCGGGTGCCGATGCGGAGGATAACGCGGAGATCGAGAGCGCGCTGGACGACGATGACGTAAGTGAGGGTGAGAGGCGCCAGCATGAAGAGAGCGCCGCCGAGATAGCGGAGCCAGAACCAGCGGGGCTGAAAACCATTGATGCCGAAGCGGGGCAGGAGGAAGAAGACGATGAGCATCGCGCCCATGCCGATGCTCATGCCGGCGATGAGGACGCGCAGGCGGCGGCGGGTGTCGGCCGAGGTGGCGGTGACGAGCTTATGGACGGTGAGGGCGATGTAGAGGAGGAGGAAGAGGAGGTTGAGATAGCTGATGACGGGGCCGGCGATGTCGCTGGCGCGGGTGAGGAAGCGGCCGTCGCCGCCGAAGTAGTACTCGACGACCATTGAGGGGTAGAGGAAGGCGAAGGCGACGGCGAAGACGGCGAGGAGAAGCCATTTGAGCCAGGGGAGGCGGGCGTCGAGGCGGGAGCGCTCAGGGAAATAGACGCCGAAGAGGAAGAGCGCGGGGCCGGCGGCAAAGAGGATGGTGTAGTGCCAGAAGGATCGGAGGAGGAGGCCCAGTCCGTGGGCGTTGAAGACTCCTATGAAGACCACGCTGGGGAAGGTGAGCAGGACGAGGAGGAGCCAGGCATTGCGGTCGGTGGGGCGCGAGAGGACGACCCAATAGCCGATGAGCAGGCAGACGAGCGGGAGAAAGCTGACGATGACGAACTCGCGCCAGAAGACAAGCATGGCGGAGCTTTTGCCGAAGGCCCAGGTTTCCCGGCGAAGGTTGATGAGGGCGGTGCCGGTGCGGCCGGCGGGAGTGGAGTAGCCGATTTCGAGGATGTCGCCGGGGCGGGACTGGGAGAGGATGTCGTGCCACTGGGCGACTCCAGTGTAGGGAGCGCCGTTGAGGGAGTGGATGACGTCGCCGCGGGCGAGACCAGCTTTTACGGCTTCGGGCTGCAGGAAGGTGACGCGGTGGGAGTCGAAATCCCAGAAGAGGGGATTGCGGATCTGCCTGTCCCAATGAACGCGGATATTCCATGAGCTATGGACGCCGGAGATCCAGGAGGCCATGCTGGCGAGCATCCAGAGGGCCAGCAGGGTGCGAAGCAGCGTGACAGGGGGATATTTCCGGCGCGGATTCATTGGTGGAGTCATGGTATCTCGGAGCAGACTAATGTGCCGCAGAGAAAAGGCCGCGGAGTGCGGTATTCTCGATTACGCAAAAGAAACAGGGGAGGTTTCATGCGTAAATTGGTTCTGCTGCTGGCGCTGGCCAGCGTGACGTGCGCGGCGCAGTCGCGGCCGAAGATTCTGGGCGTGTCGCATCTGGCGCTGTACGCGGCCAACATGGCGAAGAGCGAGCACTTTTACGTTCATGACCTGGGATTTCTGAAGGGGACGGATCCGGAACATGCGGACGGAGTGCGGTACTACGTGAACCGGGAGCAGTTTATCGAGCTGATGCCGCTGGCGGCGAACGCGGGCGTGAACCGGCTGGTGGACATCGGGTGGATCACGACCAATGCGGAGCAGATGCGGGAGTATCTGGGAGCGCATGGGGTGAAGGTTCCGAGCGCGGTGAAGCATGGGACGGACGGCAGCGCGTGGTTCGATGTGAAGGATCCGGAAGGGAACACGGTGGAGTTTAACCAGCCGCCGGCAAAGGTGCTGGCGATGAGTCTGGAGGAGCTTTACGACCTGCCGGGGAAGGCAGATCCGATCGGGATGCGGATGATCCACTGCGGGGAGATGGTTCACAGCCGGGCGAAGGAAGACACGTTCTACCGGAAGCTGCTGGGATTCCGGCCGTACTGGTACGGCGGGATGAAGACGGGGAAGGTGGACTGGGTTTCGCAGCAGGTTCCGAACGGGCACGACTGGCTGGAGTACATGATGACGAGCGGCCCTTCGGGGAGCGGGATACCGGCGAATATATCGCGGAAGCAGCTGGGGGTGCTGGACCACTTTTCGCTGGGGATTGTGGACATGGAAGCGGCGGTGACGAAGCTGGATTCCGAGGGGCGGCTGAAGGATAACGAGCATGTGGGGCCGCAGATCGGACGGGACGGGAAGTGGCAGTACAACCTGTTCGATCCGGACGGGACGCGCGTGGAGTTGATGGAGTACACGGCGAAGGAGAAGCCATGCTGCTCGCCGTTTACGGCGGTGAGTCCGGTGCTGGGGATGCAGCCGTAGGGCTGGGAAGAGGGAGCAGGCCTCGTTGCGGAGAACGGGCCTGCCGAGGCTTATTCGTTGGTGATGCCGGTTGCGCTGTTGCTGCTGGCGACGGGCTTGGATTCGGGTGAGCCCTGCTGGCGGAGAAAGATGCTGAGGACGACGTAGATGGCGATGGCGGCGAACTCGGCCTCCCACGTCTGAGCATTGGCGAACCAAAAGGCGGAGCCGAGGCCGAACTGGACGAGGGAGATGGGCGGCTGGTGGATCATGCGCAGATTCTCGTTGTACTTTCGCGCCCCGAAGAAGAGGTGAGCGATGAAGGCGAGAGCGAAGAGCAGGGCAAAGGCGAGGGAGAGGGAGTTGCGATAGATCCAGGGGAAGTTCTGGCCTTCCCTGTCCGGATGGGTCTTTGGATTGCGGCGGAGCGAGTGGGGCGCGCCCTTCTCGCGGAAGCGGCGGCCAAAAAGGATGAGGCAGCCGAGCTGCAGCAGGGCGGCCTGCCAGTTGGTGAACATTCCGTCGAGGAAATTGCCGGTGCTGAGGTAGGCAAGATAGCCGATGCGTGGCATGCCGTGCACGGAGAGCTGGGAGTTATAGCTGAAGTGTCCGGTGACCGTCTGGGCGAAGAAGGCGGCGATGAAGAGCGCGGCAAAGAGAGAAGAAAGGCCGTGATTCCGGAACCATTTGGCCATCGTGGCGGGTCTCCTGGGCAAGCCGGTGTCGTAAGAGACGGATGAGGCGGCTGGGCGGCAGGTTGGATGCGGGGACGGGGCGGGGAATTCAGGGGCGTCAGCCGTGGCGGATGGTGCTGGGTGCGCGAGCTTAGGAGGCGGGCTGGGGAAGATGCTCGGCGAAGAGGTCGGCCTGGGTTGGCGATTCGTCGGGGTGGCGAAAGTTGGAGAAGCCGACGCCGATGAGGCGGTAGCGCTGGTCGGGGGCGAGATGGACGCGGTCGCGGAGGGTGAGAGCGATGGCGGTGAACTGTTCGCAGGAGGCGGGCGGTTCGGGTGGGGTGAGGCTGCGGGTGAGGTTGCGGAAATCAGCGGTTTTGAGCTTGAGGACGACAGTGCGGGGGATGCGGGTCTCTTTGCGGGAGGCGAGCCAGACCTTTTCGGCGAGGCGGCGGATGGCGTCGGTGGTGTCGTCGAGGGCGAGGTCGCGGTCGAAGGTGTCTTCGGCGGAGATGGACTGGGTGAGGCGGTTGGGGACGACGGGGCTTTCGTCGATGCCGAAGGCCAGCTCGCGGAGGCGGAGGCCGTGGCGTCCGAAGTTGCTTTCGAGAATGGCGGGGTCGAGGGCGCGGAGATGGGCGACGAGGTGGATGCCGAGGGTGGCGAGGCGCTGGGCGGTGACTTCGCCGACACCGGGGAGGCGTTCGACGGGCAGCGGCGGGAGGAAGGAATCGACGTCGGCGGGCTGGATGACGAAGAGGCCGTCGGGCTTGCGCCAGTCGGAGGCGATTTTGGCGAGGAATTTGTTGGGGGCGACGCCGGCGGAGGCGGCAAGATTGAGCTCGGCGCGGATGGCGCGGCGGATGGAGATGGCGACGCGGGTGGCGGTGGCGAGACCGGATTTATTGGCGGTGACGTCGAGATAGGCCTCGTCGAGGGAGAGCGGTTCGATGAGGTCGGTGTGGCGGCTGAAGATTTCGCGGGTCTGGCGGGAGACGGCGCGGTAACGGGGAAAGTCGGGCGGGACGAAGACGGCGTGCGGGCAGAGGCGTTCGGCGCGGAGAGCGGGCATGGCGGAGCGGACGCCGAAGCGGCGAGCTTCATAGGAAGCGGCGCAGACGACGGAACGTGGGCCGCGCCAGGCGACGACAACGGGACGGCCGCGGAGGGTGGGGTCGTCGCGCTGCTCGACCGAGGCGTAGAAGGCGTCCATGTCGACGTGGACGATCTTGCGGACGGCCATGGGGGAAGTGTAGCAAAGAAAAGGCGAAGAGTGGCAGAGTCTTTCACCGCGGGGGACACGGAGGACACAGAGGCTTTTGGGGCGGCGTAGACGGCTGTGAAGGGCGGACGCTTCGCGATCTCCCGTCTGCCCGCGAGAGATGGGGTCAGTGCGTGGCGGGGACGGATTGGTGGGCCCGGATGGTGGGTCCGGCAGGGTTTGCCGGACCCGAGGTGGGTGACTACTGCTGGCCGATTTTGCGGAGAGGTTTGCCGGCCATGAGGTTGCGTTCGATGTGTTCCAGGGTGATGTTTTTGGTTTCCGGCACCAGGAAGAAGGTGATCAGCAGGAACAGGACGTTGAAGCTGCCGTAGAGCCAGAAGGTGTTGGCCTTGCCGAAGCCGTTGAGGAGAGAGAGGAAGGTGACGCCGACGACGAAGTTGGCGACCCAGTTGGTGAGGGTAGAAGCGGCGATGCCGAAATCGCGGCCCTTGATGGGCTGGACCTCGGAGCAGAGGATCCAGATGAGCGGACCGGCGGACATGGCGAAGCCGACGATGAACATCAGGAGCATGGCGACGGTGAAGATCTGCTCTCCGTGGGTGGCGATGCCGAGATGCATCATGGTGCCGACGAGTCCCATGCCGATGGCCATGACGGTGAAGCCGGTGTAGAGGATGGGTTTGCGGCCCCACTTATCGACGAAGAAGATGGCGATGAAGGTGGCGAGGACGTTGGTGAGGCCGACGATGACGGTGAACCACGACTGCGCCGTGCCGTTGTAGCCCATGTCCTGGAAGATGCGCGGGGCGTAGTACATCACGACGTTCATGCCGGTGAACTGCTGCACGACCTGGAGCAGGACGCCGAGGCCGACGGAACGGCGGAAATTTTTGTTCTCAAGGAACATGTGCCAGCCGCGCTGGGGGATGCGGAGCTGTTCGGCGATTTCCGCCTCTTCGCGCTTGACGATTTCGGGATTGCCGCGGAGGCGGGTGAGCACTTTGGTGGCTTCTTCGGTGCGTCCGCGCATCATGAGCCAGCGGGGGCTGTCCGGGAGGGTGAAGACGCCCATGAAGAAGAGCGCGCCGGGGATTCCGATGATGCCGAGCATCCAGTGCCAGTTACCGGATTTGTAGAAGGCGGCATCGGAGAGGTAGGCGACGAGGATGCCGGTGGTGATCATGAGCTGATAAAGCGAAACCATGGAGCCGCGGATATTCTCGGGGGCGATTTCGGCGAGGTACAGGGGAGCGGTGAAGGAGAGAATGCCGATGGAGACGCCGAGGATGAGGCGTCCGGCGAGGAGGACGCCGACGGACCAGGCCACGCCGCAGAGGGCGGAGGCGACGACAAAGATAAGGGAGCCCCAGAGGAGGGATTTTTTGCGGCCGAGAGCGGAGGACATCCAGCCGGCGCCGACGGCGCCAGCGGCAGCGCCGAGCATCATCCAGCTGACAATGTGCTCGATCATGGTGTCGGAGACGTGGAAGTCCAGCTGGATAAACTTCTGAGCGCCTGAAATGACGCCGATGTCGAGGCCGAACATCAGTCCCGCGAGGCCGGCGAGCAGGCCGATGAAGACGGCTGCGGCTTTGGGATGGGCTGAGGTGTGGGCCGAGTGCGCGGTAGAGTTCATGGAGTCTCCGTCGAGGTCTGGCCGGCTGCGTGGACGCGCCATCGCTTATCAAACGATTGAGTCAGGCATGTGGCAGATCCGGCTGCACACGATTGTAGTGGCATGGATCGACGGCTGACCAGATGAAAGAGGAGTGCTCGCGGAAGATTCGATGGGGAGCGGAGACAGG
>JAJZJJ010000197.1 GCA_021810175.1 Acidobacteriota bacterium
TCCGGTGGCTGTTCGAGAACGACAGTCTCTACCTGAATCTCGTAGAGGCTGAGAAGGACGGCGCGAATGCGCTCCTGAAGCTGCTTTTGCTGGGCTAGATACACGCGAAAACCACCGGCTGAAATCGTAAGGAAAGCCTGATTTTATCAGGCGAGCCGTCCCATCCCCTCGCGCGCCTCACGCTGCGCATCCCGCCCGCTTGCCATAGTTCCAGAACCCTACCCAACAACACCCGCTGCTAAAATCGAAACTGCGAGTCTCCCGCCGCCCATGGCCGAAAAGTTCTATCTCTCCACGCCCATCTACTACGTCAATGCCCGGCCGCATATCGGGACCACCTACACCACGGTCGTCGCCGACGCCATCGCCCGCCGCAAACGCGCCCTCGGTATCGACACATGGTTCCTCACCGGCACGGACGAGCATGGTCAGAAGATCGAGCGCTCCGCTGCCAAAGCTGGCTGCACTCCCAAAGAATTCGCCGACGACGTCTCCGCCCGCTTCCGCTCCCTCTGGGACCGCATGGGCCTTACATACGACGACTTCATCCGCACCACCGAGCCCCGCCACACCCAGGCCGTCCAGAAGCTCTTCTCTCTCCTCAAAGAGCGCGGCTTCATCTACAAGGGCTCTTACACCGGCCAGTATTGCGTCTCCGACGAGGCCTACGTCGACGTCCCTCCCGGCGCGCCCTGCCCCGAATGCGGCCGTCCCACGGAAACCATCAACGAGGAAAACTACTTCTTCAAGCTCTCCGCCTTCGAGCGCGTCCTCCTCGAATACTACGAAGCACACCCTGACTTCATCCGTCCTGAGACCCGCCGCAACGAAGTCATCTCCTTCGTCAAAGCCGGCCTCAAAGATCTCTCCGTCAGCCGCACCAGCTTCACCTGGGGCATTCCCGTCCCCGGCGACGAAAAGCACGTCATCTACGTCTGGATGGACGCCCTCGCCAACTACATCACCGCCCTCGGCTGGGGCAGCAACGACACCTCGAAGTTCGACCGCTACTGGCCCGCCGACATCCACATCGTCGGCAAGGAAATCACCCGCTTCCACTGCGTCTACTGGCCCGCGTTCCTGCTGGCCGCCGGCATCCCGCTCCCGCAGAGCATCGTCGGCCACGGCTGGCTCCTCTTCGAAGAGAGCAAAATGTCCAAATCTCGCGGCAACATCGTCCGCGCGGAAACCATCATGGACACCTTCGGCGCCATGAAGCCCGATCTCCCCGCCGCAGAGCAGGATCGCTTCGGAGCCGACGTTCTTCGCTACTTCCTCCTCCGCGAAGTCGTCTTCGGCCACGACGGCAGCTTCTCCTTCGACGCCCTCGTCCAGCGCTATAACTCCGATCTCGCCAACGGCTACGGCAATCTCGTCAGCCGCACCCTCGCCATGATCGGCCGCTACTTCGACGGCGTCATCCCGGAACCCGTCGGCGGCGTCACCGCGGCCCAGGCCAGCTCTATTCCCGTTGAGATCCCGCAGGCCGTTGCCGCCTTCTCCTCGCACTTCGACAATCTGGAGTTTTCCCGCGCGCTGGAATCCGCCTGGGCCATGGTCGCCGCCGTCGACGGCTATCTCACCGCCACAGCGCCCTGGAAACAGCCCGAGAGCGTCACGGACGAGCAGCAGCAGGCTCTCCGCGCCACCGTTCTCTACACCGCCGCCGAAGCCATCCGCATCGTCACCGCTCTCATCTACCCCGTCATTCCCGACGCCGCCGCCAAAGTCTGGGCCCAGCTCGGCCTCGGCGACCTCGCTTCCGCCAACCTTACAAACCTCAGCTGGGGCGGCCTCGTCCCCGGCACAAAGCTCGGCGACCTCAGTCCCCTCTTCCCCCGCGCCGACAAGGAGACCATCACCCGTATGAGCGAACTGGAACAGCAGAACAATCCACCGGCCCCGGAAGCAGCTCCCGCCACTGTCCCGCAGAAGTCCTCCAGCGCGCACATCTCAAAGCTCCACTCCCTCATCGACGGCCTCGGTATTGCCATCTCTGAATCCACCAACGAAACCGCGGCCATCCTCGCTCTCGAAGGCGCCATCGCGGAAACCCTCCGCGAGGCCTTCGGCGGCAATCGGTCCCATCCCACCGTCCCCCCGAACCTCGCTCCCGGAACCGCGACTCCGCCGCCCACCGCAACCACCCCTGCAGCGGTAGCGCCGGCCCCGGCCGACCAGCTGGCATCCGACAAAATCGCCATCGACGACTTCGCCAAAGTCGAGCTGCGCGTCGCCCAGGTCAAAGTCGCCGAGCGCGTTCCCAAAGCCGACAAGCTGCTCCGCCTCGAAGTCGACCTCGGCACTGAAACGCGCCAGATCCTCGCCGGCATCGCGGAATCTTATGCCCCCGAGTCCCTCATCGGCCGGAAAGTCGTCATCGTCGCCAATCTCGCTCCCCGCAAGCTCCGCGGACTCGAATCCAACGGCATGATCGTCGCCGCCTCCACCGCCGACGGCAAAGCCGTCCTCGCCACCTTCGCCGAAGACGTGGAGATCGGCGCGCGCCTGAAGTAGCCGGAGCGACCTCTGCTATACTTGTATAGCAGAGGTCGAATTATGCTTGCCATTCGGCTCCCCGAAGACATTGAAAAGCGTCTTGACCGGCTGGCGAAACGCTCCGGCCGCACGAAAACCTATTACGCCCGCGAAGCCATCCTCCAGCACATCGAAGACCTCGAAGACCTCCAGATCGCTGAAGAACGCCTTCGTGCTCTCAGGGAAGGCCGCAGCAGAACCTACACGCACGAAGAAATAGAGCGCGAACTTGGCCTGGACGATTGAGTACGATGCATCGGCCAGGAAGGATCTCTCCAGGCTCGATAAACAGATTGCACGGCGCATAGTCACTTTCCTGCACGATCGCGTTGCCCCCCTGGAAGATCCGCGCAGCATCGGCCAGCCTCTCCAGGGATCCGAGTTCAGCGGCCTCTGGCGTTACCGGGTAGGCGATTACCGCCTCATCTGCGAAATTCAGGAGAGCAGGATCGTGGTCCTCGTTCTCCACGTGGGCCATCGCCGCGAGATTTATCGATGATCGATTCCCACTGCCATCTCGACAGCCCCCGCTACGACGACGACCGCACCGCCCTGCTCCAGCGCGCCTTTTCCGCCGGTGTCCTCGAAGTCCTCTCCATCGGCATCGGCGACGGACCCGACACCATGCACCGCGCTCTCGAAATCAGCCGTGAATACGCCGGCCAGCCCGGCATTCCGCGCATCTGGGCCAGCGCCGGAATCCATCCCCACGAAGCTCGCCTCGCCGACGACGCCGCCTGCTCCAGACTCGACTCGCTCCTTCAGGAGCCGGAAGTCATCACCTGTGGCGAGATCGGCCTCGACTACTTCTACGACCATTCCCCACGCGAAGAGCAAAAGGCCGTCTTCGCCCGCCAGATGGAGATCGCCGCCGCCCGGCGTAAGCCCATCGTCATCCACTGCCGCCCCTCAGACGGCAGCACCAATGCGTGGGACGATACCCTGGAGATGCTCCGCTATCAGTGGGCCGCCACCGGCCTCGGCGGCATTCTTCACTGCTTCACCGGCGAGCTCCACCATGCCACGGCTGCCATCGACCTTGGCTTCCTCATCTCCTTCGCCGGCAACATCACCTTTCCCAAGGCCGAATCGATCCGCGTCGCCGCTGTCGCTCTTCCGCTGGACCACATGCTCATCGAGACGGATGCTCCCTTCCTCGCGCCCGTCCCCAATCGCGGCAAACGCAATGAGCCGGCCTGGGTCCGGGAAGTTGCCGCCAAAATCGCCGAACTCCGCGGCATCGCTCCGGAAGAGGTCGCCGCCCGCACCTCCGAAAACTTCCGATCGTTCTTCCGCACGGAAATTGCCGGAAACTCGGGAAATTCCTCCCATTAGCGGATAATCTAAGAGAAAAGAGACTGGTATGGCAGCAGATAACTCCTTCGATATTGTCAGCAAGGTAGATGTGCAGGAAGTCCGCAATGCGATCGATCAGGCGGTCAAGGAAGTCCGTACCCGCTTCGATCTCAAAGACTCCAAATCCGAAATCCGCATCGAAGGCGAGGACTCCATTCACCTCGCCTCCGCCGATGAATATAAGCTGGAAGCAGTGACCGAAATCCTCCGGCAAAAACTTGTCAAACGCGGAGTCTCGCTCAAATCGCTCACCTTCGGTACAGTAGAATCTGCGGCTGGTTCGACCGTGCGGCAAAAAATCACCCTCCAGCAGGGCATCGCCGGCGAAAAAGCCAAAGAAATCGTGAAAATTGTTAAAGACTCGAAATTGAAGGTCCAGGCATCCATTCAGGGAGACACCGTGCGCGTCTCCGGCAAGGATCGCGACGCTCTCCAGCAGGTCATTGCCCTGCTCCGCGGACGCGACCTCGGCATCGATATGCAGTTCACCAATTACCGCTCCAGCTGAGCGGCCGGCCCCGCGGTTGAGGAACGATTGATTGAGCACAGTAGCGACAACGACGGCCAAAGAAGTCTTCGATTTGCTGCACGATGACCTCGTTGCCATTGAACGGGAATTCGGCGCCGATGCCGTCTCCTCCGTCCAGGCCATCACCGAGATCTCCGACTACCTGCGCGAGGGCGGCGGCAAGCGCATCCGTCCCTCCCTGCTCCTCCTCGCTGCCCGCGGCCTTGGCTACAGCGGCCGTGGCATGATCCGCCTCGGCGCCGTCGTCGAAATGGTCCATACCGCCACCCTCGTCCACGACGACATCATCGATGCCGCTGATACCCGCCGCGGACGCCCCTCCACCAACCGCGCCTGGGGCAGCAACAAATGCGTTCTCGTCGGCGACTGGCTCTACATGCAGGCCTTCCGCATCGCCCTCTCGGAACGCAAATTCCGCATCCTCGAGCTTCTCATCGGACTCACCCAGCAGATGGTCGAAGGCGAGCTCCTCCAGATGGAGCGCCTCGGCAAATCCATCTCCGAGGACGAGTACAAAGACCTCATCTACCGCAAAACCGCCTGCCTCTTCGAAGTCTCCATGCGCCTCGGCGCTGTCCTCTCCGGAGCCAGCCCCGAAGTGGAAAATTCCCTCGGCGACTTCGGCCGCAATCTTGGCCTGGCCTTCCAGATCATCGACGACGTCCTCGACCTCACCGCCACTGAGGATATCCTCGGCAAACCCGTCGCCAGCGATCTCCGCGAAGGCAAAGCCACTCTCGCCGTCATCCATACCCTCGGCAACGGCTGCACGCCCGCCGAGCGCGCGGCCATCCAGACCGTCCTCGAGGATCAGAACTTCGACCGCGTCTCCCATGCGGATATCCTGCGCATCCTGCAGCGCAACGAATCTGTCAGCTATGCCCTGAATGCCGCTTATGCTTATGCGGCCGAAGCCCAGGCATCTCTCGCAGTTCTGCCGGATTCCGTCTACAAGCGCGCCCTGCAGTGGATGCCCGAGTTTGTCGTGGCCCGCGACAAGTAACCCCGTTCGCCCGCTCCCCGCTGTACCCTTGCTGTAATGAAACTGCCCGCGATCGCCGCCGCGCTCCAGGCTGAGCTGCGCCCATCCGCCGCGGACTCCGAAATCTCCGGAGTCTCCAGCCCATCCCTGGCAACTCCCGCCCAGCTCGTCTTCGCTGAAGACCCCTCTACCCTCGCCGCCGCTCTCGCCTCACCCGCGGGAGCCGTCATTCTCCCGCCCCAACTGGCCGCCTCCGCCACCGGGAAGCCCGTTCTCGTCGCCCGCCAGCCCCGCCTCGCCTTTGCCCGCGCCGCCCGCCTGCTGCATCCCGCCGAACCCCACACCGGAATTCATCCCACTGCCGTCGTTCACCCCACCGCCGCCCTCGCTCAGCCCATCACGGTTGACGCCCACGCCGTCATCGGACCCGGCGCGCACATCGGCCCCCACACCCGCATCGGCGCGGGAGCCGTCATCGGCGCCGCCGTCCGCATCGGAGCCCACGCACGCATCGATCCCCGCGTCGTCATCTATTCGGGAACCGAAATCGGCGAACATGCCGTCATCCAGGCCGGAGCCGTCCTCGGCTCCGACGGCTTCGGCTACGTCCGCGACTCCCTCACCGGCGAATACCTCCAGTTTCCCCAGCAGGGCCGCCTCATCCTCGAAGATCACGTTGAGATCGGCGCCAACACCACCATCGACCGCGGAGCCCTCGAAGAAGATC
>JAJZJJ010000198.1 GCA_021810175.1 Acidobacteriota bacterium
CGGGGTTCGGCCCATCCTGGAGGCGCTGCCGGAGAAGTACTGGACGGTGGTGACGTCGGCGACGGAGCGGCTGGCGCGGAGCCGGATGGCGCATGGCGGAGTACCGGCGCCCCAGCGGCTGATTGCGGCCGAGATGGTCACGCACGGCAAGCCGCATCCGGAACCGTACCGCAAAGGCGCGGAGATACTGGGGCTGACTCCACAGGAGTGCCTGGTGATCGAGGACTCGGCCTCGGGCGCGAGGGCCGGACGGGCGGCCGGGTGCAAGGTGCTGGCCACGCTGTTTTCGCATTCGCTGGAGAGCCTGGCGGACGCCGACTGGATCGTGCGGTCGCTCGAAGACGTGCAGGTGCGGATGGCCGGTGAGGGGCTCGAAATTCTGCTGATTCCGGTATCGCGTGAAGAGGCTGTGGCCGCGCAAATATAATCACCTGGACAATCATGGCCATTCCCGTACGAGTTGAATATGCCAACGAGCGCAAGATGCGCACACGCAACACCCGCCGCTATCGTGCCGCTCACTGGCCGATCTGGATCTGGGTGTTCTTTCTGGCTCCGGGTCCGCTGACCTTCGCCCTCTTTGAGAAGGGGGGGAGCATTCACAACCTGATCTGGCTGGGCGTGGTGCTGGTGGGGACGGGGACGGCGCTGCTGTTTGGGCAGCTTCCCGGGGCGGAGCCGGCGCCGTACATCCTGCGCTTTACGGAAGACCGCCCGAATCCCTGGTACCGGCGAATCTGCTACACCTTTGCCTGGAATGCGCTGCTGAACTTTGCGCTGCTGAACCTGGCGGGACTGGTGTGGGCGGTGGTGAGCGGCCAGTGGCGGATGAAGCAGATCTACCAGGCGGGCTACACGCCGCTGCTGCTGGTCATTGTCGCTCTGGGGCTGCTCGGGGTGCTGCCGCGGGTGCGGCGTTCGACCCAGGGAGAAGGCTGGGAGCGGCGCTACTTTTACGGCGCGGTGTGGTCGGTGACGGCTGCGCAGACGACGCTGCTGATCCTGTGGAAGGCGCTGCCGAAGGATCACACCACCGACATCGTGAAGCTGACCCTCTACTGCGCGGTACTGGCCGGGATGGGAACGCTGGCGGCCTTCGGGATTCTGCCGCGGACGCGGCCGATTCTTCCCGGAGAACTGATGGTGGCCGACTAAGCGGTCCTCTCTTTACGAAACACTTAGCGCTTCCTTGCGCGGCTCTTGCGGTCCCTTCGCTCGAATGAAAAGTGAAGGGAGTATGACCGTTGATGGAACGAGTGGGCCGGGACGCGATCGTCGCGATTGCCGGAATCGGAATCGCGTTTCTGCTTTGGGCGTTGACGCGGCTGAGGCGGGAGGCGCGGCAGGGCGGACGGCGATCCGGACGGCGCTTCAGGCGGTAGAGGCGGCGAAGGGGTGGGCTGTGCCTGAGCAGATGCTCCGAAAAAAACAGTTGCCGATTTGTTTCGTCCCATAGACACAGGAGGCGAGCAGGGCAGCAATGATCGCGCATCCGAATCGGCTGGGTCTGAATGTGATCGCGGTGGTGACCGCGTTCGGTATTGGTTGTCTGGTGTGGATTTTGGGCCATCTGATGCGGGAAGCGCGGCCTCCCCGGAGGGTGGCCGCGCATTCGATGAGTCGCAGTCCTCGTGAAGCGGGCCAGACTCCGGAAGACGACTAGAGATTTCCGCGCTCGGCCTGGTCGCGTTCGATGGCTTCAAAGAGGGCCTTGAAGTTGCCTTTGCCGAAGCTGCGGCTGCCCTTGCGCTGAATGATCTCGAAGAACAGGGTGGGACGGTCCTCGACGGGCTTGGTGAAGATCTGCAGCATGTAGCCCTCGTCGTCGCGATCAACCAGGATGCCGAGCTTCTCCAGTTCGGCGATGGGCTCGTCGATGCGGCCGATGCGGCTTTCCAGCTCGGTGTAATAGCTGTGGGGGACCGTGATGAAGCGGACGCCCTGCTGCTGGAGTTTTGAGACGGTGCCGAGGATGTCATTGGTGGCCATGGCGATGTGCTGAACGCCGGGGCCGTGGTAGAACTCCAGATACTCTTCGACCTGCGACTTTTTGCGGCCCTCCGCCGGCTCGTTGATGGGGAACTTGACCCGGCCGTTGCCGTTGGCCATCACCTTGGACATGAGCGCCGAGTATTCCGTGGAGATGTCCTTGTCGTCGAAGTGCTGATAGAGGGAGAAGCCCATGGTGTCGGCGTAGAAATCGACCCAGCGGTTCATCTCGTTCCAGCCGACGTTGCCGACCATGTGATCGATGTGCAGGAGGCCGACGGGACGGGCGAGGGTGTCTTCCGGTTCGGCGCGATAGCCGGGCAGGAAGGCTCCCCGGTAGCTGCCGCGCTCCACGAAGGTGTGGATGGTGTCGCCGTAGGTGGCGATGGAGGCCATGCGGACGATGCCGTGGGAGTCCTTCAGGTCGAAGGGTTCGCGGATGCTGCGGGCTCCGCGGCGGGTGGTTTCCTTCCATGCCTGGCGTGCGTCATCCACCCAGAGGGCCACATCGCGGACGCCGTCTCCGTGGACGCGCACATGCTCGGCAATTTCGCCGTCCGATCGCAGCGGCGTGGTCAGGACCAGGCGAATCTTGCCCTGTTCGAGGACATAGGAGGCCCGGTCGCGGACTCCCGTTTCGGGTCCGGCATAGGCCACCAGCTTCATGCCGAATGCCAGCCGATAATAGTAGGACGACTGCCGCGCGTTCCCCACATAAAACTCGACGTGATCGGTTCCGTTCAGGGGAAGAAAATCCGTCTGCGTGGCTACTTCCGGGTGCAACAGAGTTGACATGACAGAACTGCTCCTTTGATCGCTGCGGCGCCGGTCCGCGTTCCGGTGTGTGGTACCGGTATCTGGGGCGCGGTCCTGGCACGCAACGACTGATTACAATAAACCCCCGCAGCCACAACTTTCCAGTAACAGGGGCTGAAGAAATGACGAATTTTGATGGAATGGTTATCCGCCCCGGAACCGGTATCGTTTTGGTTACATGGGGATGAACGGGGCGATGCTATGCCAACGAGAAAAGGTCCGGCGAGCGGACCTTTTCCCCCTCAGAGCCGGATGCCTTACGGTTTCAATTTGGAGAAGAGGCTGAGCTTGGAGATATCGTTCACCATGATGAAGGCGAAGACCAGAATCAGCATGACCACGGCGACGTTGTAGACGCGCTCCAGCACTTCCTGTTTGATGTTCCGGCGGAAGGTGCTTTCGATCACCAGCAGCAGAATGGTGCCGCCATCGAGGATGGGGATGGGCAGCAGGTTCATGATGCCGAGGTTGATGCTGATGAGGGCCGAGAGCTGGATGATGGGCTGCCAGCCGGGCATTTCCGCGGCTTCGCCGGTCATACGGGCGATGCCGATGGGTCCGCTGAGCTGTTGCACCACCGCGCCGGCATGAGGCGTGAAGAGGCGATGCAGCACGTCGAGGATGAAACCGGAGCTGCGCAGGTTGTAATCGACGGAGTGCCTGGCGGCCGCGCCCAGAGGCAACTGCTCGACGCGGTAGGGCGGCGGATTGGGCGAGAAGCCGAGGCGATAGCCGGGCTTTTGGCCGGCGAAATGCGCCCAGATGGGCTGGACGGAGATGCTGAACTGATGTCCGTTGCGCTGGATTACGAGATTGGCCGGTTTGTTGCCGGCCTGGTCGAGCACGGCAATGATGGAACTGATGCCATGAACCGCTACACCGTCGACAGAGACGACGGCATCCCCAGCTTTGAGGCCGGCCTTCGCCGCCGGATCGCCGGGCACCACATCGTGGATGGTGACAGGAGTGTTTTGCAGTACGGGCAGCAGGCCCAGCGCGCTGAGCTCGGGAGCCGCGCCTCTGGATGGAGTGGAGAGGTAGAGCTCGGTGCTGAACTGTCTGGTTTGGCCATTGACCACCCGCTGCACGGTGATCGGCACGGTGGAGTTGGCATCGACTGCGGAGCGCTGTTCCACCACGTCCCAGGTGGGATTGGTGCTGTCCCCGAAGCGGATGACGCGATCGCCCGACTGGAGCCCGGCGCGTGCCGCGGGGGTGTTGGCAGGCACAAAGTCCAGAACCGCCGGGGAGCTGAGGTAGACCGGGACCTCGTTGTGCATCATGTACAGGCCGGTCATCAGGCCGAAGGCGAGGACAAAATTGGCGAAGGGACCCGCGACGGCGATCAGAATTCGCTGCCAGCGCGGATGCGAGGTGAGGTCGGTGGGCGCCCCAGTGCCCGAACCGATGGCTTCTCCGGCCATTTTGACGTAGCCGCCGAAGGGCAGGGCGCCGATGCAGTATTCGGTGTCGCCGTGCTTAAAGCCAAAGAGCCGGGGAGGGAATCCGATGGAGAAGGTTTCGACCTTGACTCCAAAGGCTTTGGCCACGAAAAAGTGACCGGCTTCGTGCACCAGGACCATGACACTGAGCACGATGATGAACGAGACAATGGAAAGGAGGGCAAATGACATAAAAAGTTCGGGCACCCGTTGACCAGGCCGGATCAGCCGCGGCGAAGAGCGCCGCCTGCCGCCAGAACCTCCCGCGCCTGTTCGCGCGCCCGGCTGTCCAGCGCCAATACTTCTTGGATGGTCGCCGGATGAGTCTCGGAGGTGGACTCGAGTACTCTTTCTATTGTAGCCGGAATGCCCGGGAAGGGTATGGCACCCTGGAGAAAGGCCTCGACGGCCACCTCGTCGGCGGCGTTGAGGGCAATGGGATGAGCGCCGCCCTTTTCGGCTGCTTCATAGGCCAGCCTGAGGCATGGAAACCGTTCAAAATCAGGAACTTCAAAGCTGAGATTCGAGAGCGCCGCCATGTCGAAGCGGAGGTCCGACTCCACGCGCTCGGGGTAGCTGAGGGCGTAGAGGATGGGCAGGCGCATGTCGGTAACGGAAATCTGCGCCAGCAGGCTGCCATCGACGTATTCCACCAGCGAATGGACGGTGGACTGCGGGTGAACGGTGACTTTGACCGCCGAGGGAGGCAGATCGAAGAGACGGCAGGCCTCGATGATCTCCAGTCCCTTGTTGAGCATGGTGGCGGAATCGATGGTGATGCGGCGACCCATGACCCAGGTGGGATGGTGGAGGGCCTGTTCCACGGTGATGTGAGAGAACTGATTCAGGGGCAGGGTGCGGAAGGGGCCGCCCGAGGCGGTGAGCCAGATCTGACGCACTTCGCGGCGATCGCCGGCGCGCATGCACTGGTGGATGGCGTTGTGTTCGGAGTCGATGGGCAGCAGGGGGACATTGTGGGCGCGAGCCGCCGCGGCGAGAATTTCTCCGGCGGCGACCATGGCTTCCTTGTTGGCGAGGCCGATGGTCTTGCCGGCGAGCACAGCTTCATAGGTGGCTTGCAGCCCGGCCACGCCGACGATGGCGGAGACGACAAAGTCCACCTGGGGCAGGGTGGCGACGCAAATGGTTCCCGCTGCGCCCCAGACGACCTCGGTGGAAAGGCCTTCGCGCTGGAGACGTTGCCGCAGTTCCGCCGCCAGTTCTTCGGTGGCGAGGGAGACGACGGCGGGACGCCAGCGGATGCACTGCTGGTAAGCGGCATCGACGTTGCGACCGGCTGCGAGAGAGGCGACGGCAAAGCGGTCGGGGTAACTCTCGACGATGCTCAGCGTGCTTTGGCCGATGGAGCCGGTTGATCCCAGGATGGCGACGTGCTTCAAGGCAACGATATCTTCCGGCGGCGATTGAGGATCGAGCGCTTCAGAAAGCCTGCTGCGCTAACTGAGCGTACCACAGCAGCGGGGCGGCCAACAGCAGGGCGTCGACGCGGTCGAGCATGCCGCCGTGGCCCGGCAGCAGGTGCCCGGAATCCTTCACGCCAGCGCCGCGTTTGAGCGCGGATTCCACCAGATCGCCCACCTGTGCGCCGGCATTGAGCAGGACAGCCATGCCGATCCAGTGCCCGGCGCTGCCGGGAAAAAAGAGCGAATTGATACCGTGGGCGGTGAGAAAAGAGGCGACCCGGACGAGCAGCAGGGCGGCCAGAATGCTGCCGCCCACCGAGGCGGCGGTGCCTTCCCATGTCTTATTGGGGCTGAGGCGCGGAGCGAGCTTGTAGCGGCCCCAGGCACGGCCGACGTACAGCGCGGCGATATCGCCGGACCAGACAACCAGCATGAGGAAGAGAAGCAGCGAAGGGCC
>JAJZJJ010000199.1 GCA_021810175.1 Acidobacteriota bacterium
CCTGGCACCTGCAGCTCGCCATCTTCTGGATCGCCACCTCCTGGCTGGCCACCGGCCTCTACGTCGGCCCCGCCGTCAGCGGCCATGAGCCCAAAGGCCAGCGCTTCGGCGTCAATGCTCTCTTCGCCGCCCTCATCCTCGTCGTCGGCGGATCGCTCGCCGGTGAGTGGATGGGCATCGAGCAGAAGCTCGGCCACTACTGGTTCTGGTTCGGCAGCCAGGGCTACGAATACGTCGACCTCGGCCGCTTCTGGCAGATTCTGCTCTTCGTCGGCCTCGTCCTCTGGCTCTTCCTCATGGTCCGCGCGCTCAAACCCGCGCTCACCCGCAACAGCGAGAGCCGCCCCCTCATGATCCTCTTCCTCATCTCCAGCATCGCCATCCCGCTCTTCTATGCCGCCGGCCTCATGTACGGCAAGCACACCGAGCTGGTCACCGCCGAATACTGGCGCTGGTGGGTCGTTCACCTCTGGGTCGAGGGCTTCTTTGAAGTATTCGCAACCGTGGTGATTGCATTCCTCTTCACCCGCCTCAACCTGCTGGAGATTCGCTCCGCCACCCGCGCCGTGCTCTTCTCCACCACCATCTTTCTCTCCGGAGGCATCATCGGCACCTTCCACCACCTCTACTTCGCCGGTTCCTCCCCCGTCGTCATCGCCTTCGGAGCCGTCTTCAGCGCCCTCGAAGTCGTGCCCCTCACCCTCGTCGGCTACGAAGCCTGGGAGAACATCCGCCTCGCTCGCGGAACACCCCAGGCCCCGTGGGTCGCCAGTTACAAATGGCCCATCTACTTCTTCGTCGCCGTCGCTTTCTGGAACCTCGTCGGAGCCGGACTCTTCGGCTTCCTCATCAACCCGCCCGTCGCCCTCTATTACATGCAGGGCCTCAACCTCACCCCGCTCCACGGACACACCGCCCTCTTCGGCGTCTACGGCATGTTGGGCCTCGGCCTCCTGCTCTTCTGCCTGCGCGCCATCCGGCCCGGCGTGCAGTGGAAGGAGAGCCCCCTCAAGTGGTCCTTCTGGCTGCTGAACATCGGCCTCAGCCTCATGGCCCTGCTCAGCCTCTTCCCCATCGGCATCCTGCAGACCATCGCTTCCATCCAGCGCGGCACCTGGTACGCCCGTTCCTCGGCCTTCCTCCAGACCCCGCTCATGCAGGATCTCCGCTGGATGCGCGTCCCCGGAGATATCGTCTTCTCCATCGGAGCCGCCATCCTCGGCCTCTTCGTCATCGGCCTCCTCACCGGCCATTCCTATGACGCGGGCGTCCGCCAATCCACCGCCGAAGACCAGCACCACGTCCTCGTCGCCGGCGACTAACCGCAACCTGAAGCTGCTCCTTCGCGGCGGGACTCACCCAGTCCCGCCGCTTCTTTTTTTCTGAATAAGCCTATCTTTAGCTATAGATAAACCACGGCCACAAACCTTAGCTAACCCAGAACGGCTGACGAAACACCATTCTACGGAAGTTGCAGATTTTCCACCGTAAGTTGGATTGTTCCTGCTACACTTACCGCAAAAAATGATCGACAGGATCGGCTCGTTTCTACAGAATCACCTCATCGTTTTCGTAGCGATAGTTCTGGTGCCCATAAAACTGGCGGTTCTCCGCTGGTGCGGAGACGATGAAGGCACACGAGCAGCGTTCCTATCGCTTCCTGAGGATCTGGTTTACATTTCGTTGGGCCTCATTTTGGGCGACGTTACGGCCTCGCACGGAGCGTTTCACCGATGGTTTTCGCATTCGAGAAACGAGCAGATGGACTTGTATGTAACCGTAGGGGCCGGAATCGCCGTCGCCGTGATCGTGCATCTCCTATCGAAGTGGACGAACGACAACTTCAAAACCTGGCGGGCTGCCTCCGCTGTTTCGATGCGGAAGAAAGATGCCAATCCTCAACAGCAGGATTTGGGTCTCCCGACTTTGGACTCAAACGTGCTGCTCATCCAAATTCGGCACCTCGCTTTAGCGTCAACTCTGTATTTGCTTCAGCTTGCGATCACGCTCAAATGGCTGGGGTGGATCGCTCGGGTTCTGGCTAACAAATAGCGGATTATGAGAATCTAAGTAAGCGGAAAGGAACAGCGCAGTGCACCACGTCATGATCGACACTCTGTCTGGACTCATCCTGTTTGTCGCGGGGATGGGATGGACTGTCTCGCGCTACGCAAAGCGGGATCGGGCCGCATTCGCGGTGGTCGCCGTGCTTTCCCCTCTCCTTGCGATCATCGCGGCCATAAGCCTCGCAATCCAGCTGATCTTGAACATAGAAACACGCGTAGGTCCGTGCCCTGACGGGCTAGAAGAGGCTGAGCAACTTGTTGAGGAAGAACGGCAGCATATGTTCGGTGGCGAATTGCGCAAGCCGACGTACGCACGGTCGTGGCAACGCGCATACGAGCTTGAACTGCAGCGAGAGGCCTCGAAGGTCAAGAACTTCGCTCAGAAGGTATTCATCCACGCGTGAAAGGCAACGCACTATTGCCCACGCGGAGAAGTCCATCCTATTCCCGGTTCCAGCTGAGATCTGGGCGATTAGCGTCTCTCCGAAGCCAAGGACGAGCCGCTGCTCGTCGCAATCAAATTCCGGCCCTTTGGGACGAACTTCATCAAAACCTTCTACGGGGTAAGCACTCTCCCCAGCGGCCCGGTGATATGGGGGACACGACCATGACTGAACTGAAATTCGCGCACAATCGAGAGACGAATGTTGCTTACGTGGATGTGTATGCTCCGGAGCACGAGCCTCAGGGGCGCGTCCACGTCCTGGACGTGACCAGCGATATCGGATTCAGGACGCAGGTGCTGGCCCGGGTAACAGAAGAGGGCGAACTGCTCGGACTGGTGATCGAGGACTATTCGGCTTTCAGACGTGAGGTACGCTTCAAGTACCTTGCGCTGGCGGTGGAACGCCTGCTGGACCTGCTGGTGTCGAAAGTACGCGAAGTGGTCGCCGCGGAAGAGCGCCACACAATGCACGGAGCTGCTGCCCGCGCATAAAGCCGCCCGCCTAAACCAGGCTCTTCTTCCGCAAGTGCTCCATCGTCCCCCGCGGAAACGCCGTCGACTCCCGCACCACCAGCCGCGTCTCCACGTTGTACTCCCGCTTCGGCGAAGCCTTCTCCAGATGCTCCCGCAGCGCCGTGAACGCCGCCCGCGCCAGCTCCACCCGCGACATCTGCACCGACGTCAGCGGCGGAATCATCATCTCCGCCATGTGAATATCGTCGAACCCGATCACCGACACGTCGTCCGGCACCCGCACGCCTTCCCGCCACAGCCGGTGCAGCACCCCGATCGCCAGCATGTCGTTCGAGCACATCACCGCCGTCGGTAGCACCTTCTCCCCCAGCAGCGTCTCCGTCGCCTTCATGCCGCCTTCCATCGTGTGGTCGCCCTCCACGATCAGCCGATCCTCCACCGGAATCCCGCATTCCTGCAGCGACGCCTTAAACGCGTCCAGCCGCGACTGCGCCGAATGCAGCCGCAGCGGCCCCGTCACAAATCCAATCGACCGGTGCCCCAGCGCCGCCAGATGCTGCACTCCCTGCCGTATCCCCTGCCGGTAATCCACCCGCAGCACGCTGATCCCCGGCTGATCCGGCCCCACATCCACAAACACCAGCGGAATATTCCGGCTCGCCAGCTGGTCCAGCAGCGGCTGCTCCATCCCGAACGTCATCACCGCCACGCCTTCCGCGTTCCGCTCCACAATCCGCCGAATGCACCGCTGCATCCGCTCCGGATCGTAGCTCGTGGACCCGATCAGGATCTCGTACCCGTTCTCCACCGCCACGTCTTCAAATCCCTGGATCAGCTCCGGGAAAAATGGATTCGTGATCTCCGAAACGATCAGCCCCAGCATCCGGCTCCGCCCCGAAACCAGCGCCCGCGCCTGCGTATTCGGAAAATAATTCAGCTCCCGAATCGCCTCCCACACCCGCTTCGCCAGCCGCGGATTCACCGTCGGAACATGGTTAATCGTCCGCGAAACCGTCGCAATCGACACGTTCGCCAGCTTCGCCACCGTATGGATGTCCATACGGTCCGATTTCCTCGACGATGCTCGCCTGCCTCTGGGACTGGAACTGCTCATGAAACCATCGATCCGGCAAACCCCCGATTAAAACCTCGGCCCGGTATGCGTTTTACAGCATAGCTTAATCCACACACAGAATTGGCGCTTAATGATCGACCCGTCATCCCTCGATCATGCCCCCGCGCGAAAACGTCTCCCCAGCCCATCCCGCCACCCGAACCTACCCTCTCCCGCCGACCGCAGCCCAGCCGCCCCGTTTCCCCGCCCCGTCCAAATCTTCACCCGTTCAATTGGCTCTGTTGCCACCGAAACCCCCTTTTTCACCGTTCGGCCATCTCTCGTTTGCACCCGGTTCATCGTACCCTATGCTGGATGCTGGTAAAGTCCTGGTCAGGCATCACTTACCCGGCGGCCAGGCAACCCCAAGCGGGCACTCAGCAACACCCAGGAGATCTCAGCAATGTCTAAAGCAGTTAAATACGCGGAGCGAGCGGTGACCATCGCGGCCCAGGGCGCCTGGACCGTCTTTGAGAAGCTGAACAGCATCAGCCCCAACCCGTCGTTCACGCCCAAATGGTCCGACAAGCCCCTCCTGAAATCCTGGCAGAAAGAAAAGCCGCCCCTTGGCTGGCCCCGCACCACAGATTCGCTCTGTCCCAAGTGCGTCCCGGAAATCCGCCAGCAGATCCTCGACGGCAAACTGCCTCACGAAATCCTTCTCAATGAGAAGGTTGGCGAAATTAAAGCCCAGATCATCGAGCGCGACGGCCAGATCCTCATGGTTAAGGATTGCCCGAAGCACGGCCACTTCGAGGACGTCATGTCCATCGACCCGGCCTTCATGCGCCACCTCGAAGAGGTCTTCCCCGGCCGCGACATCCGCGCCCACAACGACGACAAGCTCCACAATCACGGCACATCCACCGTCACCCACGGCCGCGGCTCGGTCCTCACCATCGACCTCACCAACCGCTGCAACATGATGTGCGACCCCTGCTTCATGGACGCCAATCAGGTCGGCTTCGTCCATGAGCTCACCTGGGACGAAATCAAGACCATGCTGGACAACGCCATTACCATTAAGCCCCGGCGTCAGATGTCCGTCCAGTTCTCCGGCGGTGAGCCTACCCTCTCGCCCTACTTCCTCGACGCCGTCGCCTACTCCCGCAAGGTCGGTTACAACTCCGTCCAGGCCGCGACCAACGGCATCGAGTTCGCCAAGTCCAAGGAGCTCTGCCGCGCCGCCGCTGAAGCCGGTCTGCGCTACGCCTACCTCCAGTTCGACGGCATCGGCAACGCCGCCAACTCCCACCGCAAGGTCGGCAACCTCTTTGATGTGAAGCTCCAGGCCATCCATAACCTGCACGAAGCCGGCGTCGACATCGTCCCCGTGACGACCATCATCAACGGCATCAACAACGAGCAGGTCGGCCGCATCATCGAGTTCGCCCTCGATAACCCCAAGAAAATCAACTTCCTCAGCTTCCAGCCCGTCTCCTTCACTGGCCGCGACGAGGCCGTCAGCGACGAGCGCCGTATGGCCCAGCGCTACACCCTCAGCCACATGGCCCACGATGTGAAGAACCAGACCGGCCTCGGCGAGCCCACCCGCGACTGGTTCCCCATCTCCTTCATGAGCACCTTCTCCGACTGGGCCGACCTCGTCCACGGTCCCAACCACGACTGGGGCCAGCTCTCCTGCGGCTGCCACCCCAACTGCGGCATCGGCATGGCCCTCATGATCGACAAGGAAACCCGCGAAGCCGTGCCCGTCACCGCCTTCCTCAACGCCGAGCGCCTCGCCAAAGACGTCGCCAAGGTCAATGACGCCGCCCGCGGCAAGTTCCTCTCCATCGCCGGCGTCGCCCTGGCCCTCCTGCGCAACTACGATCCCACCAAGTCGCCCACCCACTTCCGCATCCTCGACCTGCTGCAGAAGTTCGACAAGTGCTTCGGCGCCACCGGCCGCAACTACGGCAAGGTCACCGGCGACCGCACCATGGCCGACATCGAAAAGCGCCGCGCCGACCGCTGGAACTTCCTCTTCATCGCCGGCATGTGGTTCCAGGACCTCT
>JAJZJJ010000200.1 GCA_021810175.1 Acidobacteriota bacterium
ATTCACCGCCATCCGCGCCAACGTCACATAAGGAACTCCCCGCAGCCACGCCGCCACAATCAGAATCAGCGACGCCAGCCCCGCCAGCACATCACCAAAGCCCGGAATCAGCCCAATCACCCCGTCGAAACCAATCCGAATCGCCGTCCCTGGAATCCGAAACCAGTCGTCCAGCAGATGCGCCAGCAGATCCAGATTGTCATCGCCCAGCCAGCGGCCACCCGCATTCCACCTCGGGCGCAGCGGCAGCAGCACTTCCGGTTCCTGTACTCTCGCCATCGTTCTCCTGTCTGCATTCAATACGGCCTTCCGGGCGGCGTATACACTGCGTATGCCCTCGGTCCACCGTGGCAAAAATGCTACAATCAACTCTTGTGTGGCGGCTATAGTTCAGCGGCAGAACGCCTGACTGTGGCTCAGGATGTCGTGGGTTCGATCCCCACTAGCCGCCCCATCCCAACCCCTGCGCAGCCGAACATAAAGCAATACAATTCCGCATAGCATGCCAGCAGATGGCGCATCCCGCACCAGCGACCCTACCACCGTGACCACCCCCGCACACCGGCAAGCACCCGGCTCACTCCTCACCCAGCCGGAACCCATCCAGCTGCCCGTCGACCCCATCCCCGCGCTCGTGCCGCCCTTCGTTCCGCGCCGCTATCTGCACAACGGTCACTTGCAGACCCTCGCCGGCAACTTCCTCCCGCGCCACCTTACCCTCCCTGAACCCGAATCTCTCTTCGTCGAAGTCGAAGGCCCCGTCGACGAGTACGGCCCCACGCAAATCCTCTGCCACTGCCACTGGCAGCCTCTGGAAGTCCGCCGTCGCCGCCTCACTATCGTCCTCGTTCACGGCCTTGAGGGCTCCTCTCGTTCGCAGTACATCATCGGCAACACAACCCGCGCGCTCGCCGCCGGCTGTAACGTCGTCCGCATGAACATGCGCAGTTGCGGCGGCACCGATCATCTCACGCCCACCATCTATCACTCCGGCCGCTCCGGCGACGTCGCCAGAGTCCTCTCCCGCATACTTTCTGATCAGCAACTCGAATCCATCGCCCTCGTCGGCTACTCCATGGGTGGCAATCTCGTTCTTAAGCTCCTCGGCGAATACGCCGACGCCCCGCCCCCGCAGCTCAAATCCGTCGTCGGCATCTCGCCGCTCATGGATCTCACACCCTCCTCAGCCGCGCTCCATGAGCCCGCCAATCGCATTTACGAGTGGCACTTCCTTCGCAACATGCGCCGCCGCCTCCACTGCAAAGCGAAGCTCTTCCCGCGCCTTTATCAGCCGGCGCTCAAAGCCCCGCTCCACACCATGCGCGAGTTTGACGAGCACATCGTCGCCCGCTATGGCAACTTCCGCGATGCCGACGACTACTACACCACCGTCGCCAGTTCCCAGTACGCATCCACATTCCGTGTTCCAACACTCATTCTCCACTCCACGGATGATCCCTTCATCCGCATGCTGCCTTCCACGCGCGCCGCGCTCCTCGCCAATCCCCACGTCACATTTGTCGAAACCGCGCACGGCGGCCACTGTGCCTTCCTCACCGATCCCGACCCCAGCGCCAACCGTGCCACCCAGGTTTCTCCGCGCGACGGTTACTGGGCCGAGCACCTGCTCCTCAACTACCTCCTCCATCAATCCGGTCACAGCCATGGAAGCTGACTGGTCCGCCGAAATCGCACCCGGCCTGCCGGAAATCATCGTCCCCTGGTCCGCAGAACCGCTGGCCGAAGATCCCACCCACGCCTCCGGAGAAACCCTCGCCTGGTGCGACCTCCGCCACGCCGGCCATCACCTTGAGGCCGCCATCCAGTCCATTCCTTCCGCTGCGGCCGAACCCGCGCTCGCCGCCGCGCTTCGCACCCTCCACTCGCCCGGCTCCTCCTGGTTCACCTCCAAGTGTGACCTCTGGACCACCACCCCGGCCGATCCGGATTCGCCTGACCCTTACGAATTCGACGCTGCCGATCTCGCGCCCGCCCCACTCCATCTCTGCGCGTCCTACATCGACATGCTCGCAACCGACCCCGCACTCTTCGCATCCTTCGCCGCGCACAAAGCCTTGCTCGATACCCTCGTCGCCGCCCTCCGTGCGCAGCCCCAGCCCCATGCCCGTGTCGATCTCGTTCTCCGTGCCGCCCGCATCGACAACTCTCCTGGCTTCGCTGTCACCGCCTACGCCGCCGGTTGCGGCCTCACCGCCGCCGATGCCCACCGCGCCTGGCAACTCGCTCTCGACCGCCTCATCGCCGCGCTGCACAGTTAGCATTTCGCTTCTCTATACTGTTGGCCGTGAACAACCTGCGTCTTTCCTCGCTCCTTCTGGCCTTCGCCGCACTTCTCGCCTCCACCCTGCCCGCATCCGCACAGCCTGATTGGCTCAAGACCATCCCCAAGCCCATCCCGCTCTACCAGGGCACACCACCGGGCGCGCTTGGCGACAAGCCCGCGGACATTCCCAAGCTCTACGTCATGCTCCCTAAAAAGCCCACCACCAGCGCCGCCATGCTCGTCATTCCCGGCGGCGGATATGTATTTGTCGCTCTCGGACACGAAGGTCTTCAAATCGGCAACTGGCTGCGTTCGCAAGGCATGCCGGCCATCGTCCTTGATTACCGCGTCGCCCCCTACAACTACCCTGTCGAAATCGAAGACGGCATTCAGGCCATGCGCGTCATCCGCGCTCACGCCAAAGAGTGGGGCATCGATCCCAATCGCATCGGCGTCTGGGGATTCTCCGCCGGCGGTCACCTCGCATCCACCCTCGGCACCCACTGCAACAAGACCAACCACGACGCCGCCAACCCCATCGACCGACTCAGTTGCAAGCCGGACTTCATGGTCCTTTCCTACCCCGTCATCTCCATGCGCAAGTCCATCACTCATCCCGGCTCGCGCCTCAACCTGCTTGGGCCGCACCCATCACCAAAACTCGTCAGCGAATTCTCCAATGAGCTGCGCGTCACGCCCAGCACCCCGCCCACATTTATCTTTGTCACCCAGCGCGACCCCATCGTGCCTGTTCAGAACTCCTATGACTTCTTCCAGGCCATGATTCGCAACCACGTCCCCGGCGAGCTCCACGTCTACGACTACGGCGTCCACGGCTGCGGCCTTTGCGGAACCATCCCCGCGCTGCGCAGCTACCCCAGCCTCCTGCGCCAGTGGCTCATCGACCACAGCTGGCTTCCCGCCGATGCACCCCAGCCGCCAGCGCCCGGCCCCAACTGGCAGGACTGGCCCACCGGCCTCGAAGGCCCCGGCATGCTCACCAACACGAAATAGCACCTCTTGCCCCAGAGCGGCACTCGCCCCTGCCAGACGAGTGCCGTTTTCATTTCCAACTCCGATCAGACAGCCGAATCCGCCACGCCTCGTGAGCGCACACAACTTGAAGTGCCGGCAACAAGGCCCCGCTGCGCTCGCATGATTCAGAAATCTATACTGACTCTCGTGAAGAACCTACGCATTGCCCCCCTCGTTCTCCTCTTCGCCGCACTCATCGCCATTACCCAGCCTGCTTTCGCACAAACCGTCTCCATGCAGGGCGTGCCCACGCCCATTCACCTTTACAAAGGCACACCGCCCGGAGCACACGGTCATGGCGTGCGTGATATCCCGCTTCTCTATGTCATGCTTCCCAAAAAACCCGTCACCAGTACGGCCATTCTGGTCATCCCCGGCGGCGCTTATGACCACGTCGCTATCGGCCAGGAAGGCTTCCAGATCGGAGAGTGGATTCGCTCCCAGGGCATGCCCGCCTTCGTCCTCGACTATCGCGTCGCCCCCCGATACCGCTACCCCGCCGAAATCGAAGACGGCATGCGCGCCGTGCGCCTCATCCGCGCTCACGCCCAGGAGTGGGGCATCGACCCCAACCGCATCGGCGTCTGGGGCTCATCTGCCGGCGGACACCTCGCATCCACCCTCGGCACCCACTGCAACAAACCCAACCTCAGTGCGTCCGATCCTATTGATCGCCTCAGTTGCAAGCCCGACTTCATGATCCTCGCCTATCCGGTCATCTCCATGCGCAAGTCCATCACCAATATGGAAACTCGCCGCTCCCTGCTCGGGCCCAACCCATCCCCCCAGCTCGTGCGCGAATTCTCCAACGAGCTCCACGTTACGCCCAGCACGCCGCCCACTTTCCTCTTCGTCACCCAGCGCGATCCCGCGGTCCCCGTCCAGAACTCGCTCGACTTCTACGCCGCCCTGACCCGCAATCACGTCCCAGCTGAGCTCCACGTCTTCGACTACGCCATCCATGGCTGCGGCCTCTGCGGCTCCATCTTGCCCCTGCGCGTCTGGCCCTCCATGCTGCGCCGCTGGCTCATCGACCACAGCTGGCTCCCGTCCAACGCGCCCCAGCCGCCCGCGCCGCAACCTAACTGGCCCAGCTGGCCTCCCGGCTTCCAGGGTCCCGGCATGCCCCACAAAAAGTAGTCCCTATCGGCCCGCACTGGCACTCTGAAACGATACGAAAGTGCCGGCGCGCAGGAGCTTCAGGAAATGACCTCTCTTCTCAGTTCGCACTCCGCTCACAAACGCGCCGCCGTATCCCTGGCCGTCTGTCTCCTTGCCACTGCGGCTGTCCTCACACCCCCCTCGTGCTCCGCGCAGCCCAACTGGACCCTAAGTCCCTTTACCCGCCCCATCGACGCGCCCATCCTCACGCCCAACCCGCGCGCCGTTTTCTTCGACCCAATTCGCCACACGCTCGTCCATTGGGAGGCAACCAGCACCTTCAACCCCGCTGCCATCGTCCGTAACGGCAAGGTCTACGTCCTCTATCGCGCAGAAGACAACACCGGCAAGGACGCCATCGGCATGCACACCTCGCGTCTCGGCCTTGCCTGGAGCACCGACGGCATCCACTTCACACGGCGCGCCACACCCGTCTTCTATCCCGCCAACGACGCGCAAAAGAGCCGCGAATGGCCCGGCGGCGTCGAAGATCCACGCATCACCGAAGGCCCGCACGGTACTTACTACCTCACCTACACCCAGTGGAACCGCAAGGCCACCAGCATCGGCCTCGCCACCTCCAAAGATCTCCTCCACTGGAAAAAATACGGCCCCATCTTTCCTCACACACTCGGTCCGGCCTTCCGCAGTTACAAATCCGGCGGAATCCTCACTCACCTCGTCCACGGCCACCTTATCGCCGCCAGAATTCACAACAAGTACTGGATGTACTGGGGCGAAAAGCAGGTCCACCTCGCCTGGTCACGAGACCTCATCCACTGGACGCCGGTCATGAACAAGCGCGGCCACGCACTCGTCCTGCTCAAGCGCCGCCCGGGGCTCTTTGACAGTGGATTTCCCGAGATGGGTCCGCCGCCCGTCCTCACTTCCAAAGGCATCGTCGTCATTTACAACGCAAGAAACGCGCTCAAGGACGGCGATCCCGCACTCGGCCCCGGCGCATACTCCGACGGCCAGGCTCTCTTTTCCGCCAGCGACCCCGCCAAACTGCTGGCCCGCACCACCAGGCCCTTCTTCTATCCTGAGCGTGCCTTCGAGAAAACAGGCCAGTACGGCGCCGGAACTACCTTCGCCGAAGGCCTCGTCTACTTCAAGCACCGCTGGTTTCTCTACTACGGCTGCGCAGACTCCCGCGTCGGCGTCGCCGTCTCGCAACCATCCCGCGCACCAGCAGGGAAGTAATCCCCGCAGGTTTTTCCTTTCGCTGCAACGCAAATCCTACCCCGGCACTCGCCACCATCCGGCGAGTGCCAATGTGATGAGAATCCCTCCGCACAAAACACCCAGCACACCCAGCAGCATTGGCCGAAAACCGTAGGCCCGCCCATCCGCCGCGGAATAATTGATTTCGCTGAACGCTCCCGCCAGTAGCCCGCACACGCCCCAGTACATCAGCGTCGGAACTCGCCGAATCCCAGGTTGCGTCGTAAACAACAGCGCCTCGATCACCACCATCAGTACCAGCGAGACCACCGGCCACAACTTGCAGCTCATCCATCCATTCGGCTGCCCATCCAGTCCAAAATGCACGGGAACCTGTTCCGGCAGCCGCCCGTACGTCGCCAGCAACGAACGCA
>JAJZJJ010000201.1 GCA_021810175.1 Acidobacteriota bacterium
GCTAGCGGCAGTTTGTGCTGCGCATCGAAGACACGGACCGGGCGCGCTTTGTGGCCACGTCGGAACAGATGATTTTCGACGCGCTGCGCTGGCTGGGCCTTTCGTGGGACGAAGGGCCGGACGTTGGGGGGCCGTATGGTCCGTACCGGCAGTCGGAGCGCAGCGAAATCTATCGCGAACATGCTGAACAGCTGCTGGCCAACGGCACGGCGTACCGCTGCTTCTGCACCGCCGAGGAACTGGAGGCCGTGCGTAAGCAGCAGATGGCGGCCAAGCTGCCGGCGCGCTATCCGGGAACCTGCCGCAATCTGACGCCGGCGACGATCGAGGCGAATCTGGCGGCGGGCAAGCCTTTTGTGGTGCGGATGAAGGTGCCGCGGGAAGGCTCGACGGCGTTTCGCGACGAGCTGCGGGGCGCGATCACTTTCGAGCACACGAATATCGACGATCAGGTACTGCTGAAATCGGACGGATTTCCGACGTATCACCTGGCCAATGTGGTGGACGACCACCTGATGCGGATCACGGACGTGATCCGGGCGGAGGAGTGGATTTCGTCCACGCCGAAGCACGTTCTGCTGTACCGCTTCTTCGGATGGGCGATGCCGCGCTTCTGGCACATGCCGCTGCTGCGGAATGTGGACAAGAGCAAGATCTCCAAGCGGAAGAATCCGGTTTCGCTGATTTATTACCGCCAGGCGGGCTATTTGCCGGGAGCGATGCTGAATTTTCTGGGGCTGATGGGCGGCGGTATGCCCGCCGATGTCAACAGCGGGACGGAGATCTTTTCGCTGCACGACATGCTGGGGCACTTCGACGTGAAGAACATTCGTCCGGCGGGACCGGTGTTCGACCTGACCAAGCTCCGCTGGCTGAACGGAGAGTATCTGCGAGCGCTTTCGCCGGAAGGCTTCTACGCCGCGCTGCGGGAGACAGTGCTTTCCGACGAGTATCTGAGCCAGATCGCGGGGCTGGTGCAGACACGGGTGGAGACGCTGGGAGAGTTTGGGAATCTGACAAACTTCTTCTTTGCCGATAACGTGCAGGCATCGGCCGAAGTATTTTTGCCGAAGAAGCGCTCGATGGAGGAGACGCTGGCGTTTGCGGGCGAGCAACTGGCGGCGCTGGAAACGGCGGAATGGACGCATGAGGCGATCGAAATTGCGCTGAAGCAGCTGGGCGAGGCGAAGAGCTGGTCGGTGAAGGAGAACTTTATGCTGCTGCGGGCGGTTCTGACCGGCAGCACGATGAGCCCGCCGCTGGTGGAGAGCATGATCGTCTTCGGCAAGGCGCGGACGCTGGACCGGCTGCGCCGCTTTCTGGATGCGCAGAAAAAGGAAGCGCAGAAGAAGCCGGCGGCGGAAAAGAAGCAGCCGCAGGCCTGAATGTGCAGCTGCGTTTGCGTCATCTCGTCCGCCTACAATGGTTGGCACCGATGAGAACCGGCTGTCTGTTCGCTCTGCTGTTCTGCCTGGCCGCGACTGGCGCGGAAGCCCATAGTCAAAACGCGGGCACGCCCGCCACGCCCACGCTGAACGTGCGGTCGAATCTGGTGGAAGTGCCGGTGCTGGTGAAGACCAAAAAGGGGCAGGTGGTCTTTGCGCTGAGGGA
The DNA here is from genome assembly GCA_021810175.1 of Acidobacteriota bacterium. Next base: position 1,612 of record JAJZJJ010000201.1, read on the forward strand.
CCGGGATTTCGCGCTGACCGACGACGGAGTGCCGCAGCATACGCGGCTGATTCCCTATACGGATTCGCAGCCGCTGGCGCTGGCGGTTGTGGTGGAGACGGGCGGGGACGGGGCGGATTATCTGGCGGATTACCGGAGTCTGGGAGCGATCATCGACAATTTCATCGGAGGGGTGCAGCACCGGGTGGCGCTGGTTGGTTTTGGTGAAGCGCCGCACCTGCTGGTGCCGTTTACGCCGGACAGCAACCGGGTGGAAGATGCGCTGGCGAGTCTGCGGCCGGGCGGGCAGGGCGCGTCGATTCTGGACAGCGTGGCCTTTGCGGTGGCGCTGCTGCGGTCGCAGCCTCCGCAATACCGGCGGGCGATTTTGCTGCTGAGCGAGACGATCGATCAGGGGAGCATGACGAGCCTGGGGCAGGCGCTGCGGATGATCAGCGACACGAACACGACCATGTACAGCTTTGCGTTCTCGAGCACGCGCTCGGCGGTGGGGCACGAGATGGCGAATTTCAACAGCAGCGATCCGGGACCGGCGCATGGATGCCTGAGCCGTCAGGGGGCGGGCGCCGAATATCAGGGGCATTACGGCAAGCAGGTGATGAACTGCATCAGCGAGCTGGCGCCTCCGCTGCGGCTGGCGACGATGGCCTTTCTCTCAGCGCGCGATTCCCTGCGCCGGGACACGGCGAAATCGGTGGCGCGGCTGACGGGGGGCGAGTTTTTCCATTTTCGGAATGCGAAGACGCTGCAGAACCAGATGATTGCCGCGGCCAGCGATGTGCACAACTACTACGTGCTGAGCTTCACGCCCACTGCGCCGACGCCTGGTCCGCACGTGCTGCACGTGAGTTTGCCGGGGCGTCCGAAACTGCGGATCCAGTTCCGAAGCGAATACTGGATGGATACGGAACCGCAGTAGTCCGCCACCGCGCCGGCAGAAAGGGAAAAGCCCCGGGGATGCCGGGGCTTTTCGTTTTCCGATGCCGGAGGAAATCCTCCCGACTTACATCTGGGCGTATTCCATCTCCTCGGGCTCATCTTCCAGTCCATGCCGGCGGAGCAGGTTCGGCAGGTTCTGGGAGAAGGCGCTGCGCGGCATGACCATATCGCAGCCGGCTTCGACGGCCTTGGCTTTGAGGTCGCCCTGCAGGTGCGAGAGAAAGCCGATGACCGAGGTGCCGCGCTTCAGCTTCGATTTGATTTTTGGAATCAAGGTGAGCGGCTTGGCGGCGGCATTGTTGAGGTCGAAGACGATGAGCGAGGGGCGTTCGTCCTCGGGAGCGTCGATGATGCGGGCCAGGGTCTCCGGTTGATTCTTGACGAAGGCGACCTTGATGCCGAGCTTCCGCGCCGTCTCATTGATCTTGGCGAAGAAGAACAGGTCTTCAATGAAGAAGAGGATGCGGGTCGGAGCGTCTTCGCGAATGGGCGGCGGAGGGGCATCCCATGAGCTGGAATCCATATAGCTGTTGCCGTTCACGTTGCCGTTGCGGAACTCGATGGTCGAGGGCGGGGCATCGGCGACATTCCCGTTGGCAGCGCGATAGCTGTGGTCCATGGGGCCGACGAAGACGCGCTCGCGCTTTTGCTTGTTGCGGCGGCGGCCACCGCCTCCGCCCTGACCCTGCTGCCCGTTACCGTTGTTTTTGAAGTAGCGGGTCTGGCTGGAGGGCTGAGGCCTGGGCGGTTTCTGCTTCGGCGGCTGTTGCTGCTGCGGCTGCTGCTGTTGATTCTGCTGCTGGCCGCTGCCCTGGGCGGCGCCACCTTTGTTCCGTTTGCGGCGCCGGCGACGCCGATGCCCCTGGCCGGGATTTTGTCCCTGCTGGTTTGATGCCTGGCTCTGCGCAGCATCCGCTGGCGGCTGAGGCTGGTTCTGCTCTGATGTCATGCCTGCACTTCCTGTGCGATTGACTCTGTATTTTTCGTCCGGTTCCACTCGTGCCTGGCTCGGATAGGCGAAGGCCCTGGGGAGGCCCGCCCGGATCAACTTTCCGGATTCAGAAACAGAGGAAACGGTGTAATTTCCAGTCCACGCAGGGCTCATGATGAGACCAGGCCGGACGGATAGTTTAAGTTGCGGCGCGATCTGCGCGCCAGCTTCGTGCCCCAGCTGCGTTCGGTTCTGAGCCGCCCGGTTCCAACCCTGTGGGCGAACAGGAGAGATACGCAGCCGAATGCGAAATCGATCAACGGAACGGCGATAGTATTTTCCGCATGATCGCTGAATTTACTTCTTCCCGGGCTGCTTTTCTTCAGCAGCACACGCCACGGCGGGTAAAACTCCCCGGGGCACATTCCTGACTCTCGAGAATGGCGGCGAGCCTCGCCGATCCCAGCATGGCTTCAGCCGCTCGACAGGTTAAATTTCATAGTACTCCTGAGGAGAAGTCCTGACAAGTAGTTTGATGCAGGGCCGAGTGAAGATACGGCAGGTGACTGAGATTGCAGGGGAAAACAGAAAAACCATCCGTCTGGCGGATGGTTTTTCTGTGTGACGGCCAGTCACTGGCCTCCCTGAAGATGCCCTACCGAATTCGATCGGGACTTTTGCTATTCCAGCCGGGGCAGAATCTCACCGGATGCCGCTCTCATCGGCTGGAACCTATTTCGCATGGTCCTTCATGGTGGAGGACCTGTGCGTCGCTGGCGATTCCCTATAGTGCAATCGGGAGGCCGTTTTGTTGATCCCTTTGAATCAGGTATTTAGCGGTTTTGGGGTGCTCGGGGCATTCCGATTCCCGTAGAACTCCGGAGCGGCGATTCCCGATTTTCATAAATCGAAAATCTGCGAGGGGAGGAAACGCGTCGAGTGCGCTCCCGATAGGCTGGCAGCGCACTGATTACTGAAGAGAACGAAGAAATGGAAATGCAGGGATCGCGCCAAAAGAGGAGGCGCAATTGAAATGGTCGGGACGGGCAGATTTGAACTGCCGACCCCTCGCACCCCAAGCGAGTGCTCTACCAGGCTGAGCCACGTCCCGACGACAGCAGAGGTCTGCTTCCCAAGTCTATCACCGGCAAGGAGTCCTGCCTGGCCGCAAATGGAGGCGAATTTTCAAAGCCGTGGCCAGGCGGCCGGCGCTGGCTCCGTTGCGGCTGTTTCCGGCTCCGTTTTGGGCAGGGTCCTCCGGCTGACGCGATTCTCCTGCGCCGGAGGCAAGCAGAGGAAATCGCGAAAACTCCGCGCCCCTGCCGCAACAGAGCTGCGGCGTCTCGCGAAAGCGCCGCAGGATCCGACGGCGGGCAACAATTGCGCCGCCGAATCTCTTTCGGAGAGATGCGGGATGGTGACGGGCAGGATGTTCTCCGGTGCTGAGCAGGGGCGCCGGCCTGTGGCGGCGCACCCTTCATCGGAAGTGCATCTGAGTTGAACGACAGGGCCGGAGATCCGGCGACGACTCCAACTCCTTCAGGAAGAACCACAAAAAATGGACAGAACGCTGCTTCCCGGAAAGCCTCATCCCCTGGGCGCCACACCGACGGCGAAAGGGACATCCTTTGCATTGTTTTCGGAAAACGCCACGGCAGTATCGGTTTGCTTTTTCGACGAGGCCGGCAACGAGACGGACTGCGTGGCGCTGCGCGAGAAGACGGCCTTCGTCTGGCACGGATTGATTCGCGGCATCGGCCCCGGACAACGGTACGGGTACCGGGTAGAAGGGCCGTGGGAGCCGGAGAACGGGCATCGGTTTAACCCGCACAAGCTGCTGCTGGATCCGTATGCGAAAGCGGTGACAGGGCAGGTGGACTGGAAGGCGCCGATCTTTCCGTTCGATACGAAGAGCGGAGACGATCTGGTTCGCGACGACCGGGATTCGGCGATGGGGGTGCCGAAGGGCATCGTGGTCGATCCTCACTTTGACTGGGGCGAGGACTGTCCGCCGGAGACGCCGCTGGCGGACTCGGTGATCTACGAGGTGCACGTGCGGGGCTTTTCAAAGCTGAATCCGGCGGTGCCGGAGCCGCTGCGGGGGACGTATGCGGGGCTGGCGTGCGAGCCGAGCATCGAGTACCTGAAGAAGCTGGGGGTGACGGCGGTGGAGCTGCTGCCGGTGCACCACTTTATCGACGAGGGGCACCTGCTGGAGCGCGGGCTGCGGGACTACTGGGGTTACAACACGCTGAGCTACTTTGCGCCGATGGCGCGGTACAGTTCGTGTGGCGACACGGGCGGGCAGGTGAACGAATTTCGGGAGATGGTGAAGAAGCTGCACGCGGCTGGGATCGAAGTGATTCTGGACGTGGTGTACAACCACACCTGCGAGGGAAACCGGATGGGGCCCATGCTGTCGATGAAGGGGATCGACAACGCGACCTACTACCGGCAGGTGCGGGACGATCCGCGCTATTACATGGATTACACGGGCACCGGGAACAGCCTGAATGTCATGAATCCGCAGGTACTGAAGCTGGTGATGGATTCGCTGCGCTACTGGGTGACAGAGATGCCTGTGGACGGAT
>JAJZJJ010000202.1 GCA_021810175.1 Acidobacteriota bacterium
ATCGAACTTTCTATTGGGAGTCTTGGACCTGACACAGGCTTTACTCCATTTTTCGAAAGATCCATGTCTTTCGACCTGTTGGGCCAAGGGCTCCAGCGCCCGAATTCTGGCCCGTTCTGCCACATTCATAGTGAATGATGAGATCATACCAGCCGCCAGAACCGGAAAGTGCCTGACCCGAGTTCCCGGGAATCGCTGGGCGTAACGATTGACTCCAGGCCAAATCACTCGTCGAGACGGTCCTGCAGTCCACCTTGCCGGGAAGTTGGGAACTCTTCCATCAGGTTCCTGGATCAAGCTGATGTCGGAATCCCGCCCCGGCTCTTTGGGGCGCTGTTCGCGTTTCAGGCGCGGGCGAATCGATGGATGCCCGTGGGATCGTCGGGAGCGAACGGCGGCGGAGCCGACTGCGGCCTCTGACCAAAGACACGGCGCGCGCGGTCGTGGGCAAAGGCAATGTCGCGGGTATGGCTGCGCATTGCCTCGGTCGTCCAGCCGCGGGTGCGGAGGACGTCGAGAATCTGCTCGCCCGCCAGGGCATCCGGGGCGCGGACGTGTTCGAACCCGCTTTCCAACGGTCGGCCCCCGCGGATCGCTTTTCCGAAATCGCTGGTGGTAATGTCGCTGATCCAGTGGGAGACGCCGGAAGCCGTCGGAATTTCGGCAGCCAGCGCATCGACGGTCGCTGCCGGAAGATACATGAGCACGCCTTCGGTGATCACCAGCGACTGCTCAGTCCCCGCGGCTTCGTACATCGTGCGGCGCTGGGCGGCATCGTTCAGGTCCACGCTCAGGCGCTCCACATGGCAATGCGCCTTCTCGCCGGCCAGCAGGCCGTGCTTGTAGTCGAGCACGTCGGGAAAATCCACTTCGATCCAGCGAAGCGACGACGGGAGGTCGAGGCGCCAGGGTCGGGTGTCGAGTCCGCATCCGACGCTCAGAACCGTACGGATGGAATGGATCGCAAGGGCGTCGGCCAGCAGTTCATCGATGAAGCGCGTGCGCACGGCCATGCCGAAGCGAAGGACCATCGCCCAGGATAATCCATCCAGAATTGCGAAGCCGCGCTCTCCGGCCAGGCGGGCGGCGAAAGGATCGCGGGCGAAGGCGTCGGGCTCTTCGGTTTCCAGGGCGCGGCAGGCGGCGACCATCAGAGCCGTATCGCTAACGTGCGAAATCTCGTGTTTCCTGGGCGGCAGCTGTGTCACTGTGGCCTCCAGCGGGTAGAACGGGCCGATTCAGAATAGCTTCTTCGGCTTCACACACAAAGGAATATATTCGGCCCCGCATGATGGGCGCTTTGCCGGTCAGAATCCATTCGTGGCATCTGGCTGCGGGGTGGAGAAAGAGGGAGGCTGCTATTCTGTGTTACCGAAACTATCTATCTTTATCCACGAAGCTATGGTGGGTTTTGCACCGGCGCTGACGGCGGAGCCTGTGAAGCAACCTGATGGGAGGCGGTCCGGTGCAGACGCGGATGTTGAAATCGGATGAGGGAAGGATGGCAGGGGCGGCCCATGAAACGGTTTGACATGCGTGCTTTGCATGCGGAGCTCGATGCGCAGAGGCGAGGCCGGGGGCTGAGCTGGGCGGAACTGACCACCGAGCTGAGGGATGGGGCGGATGGGGAGGCCTCCGATGGCGCTGAGTGAGTGGGGAAAGAGATAGGCTTCTATCATGTGTGGCCGGTACTATCGCCGTTCCGACAAACAGAGGATTGCCGAAGCGTTCCGCCTGGGACGGCTGCCGGATGGGTTTGTGCTGCCGGACTGGGACTATAACGTTGCGCCGACGTCGATGCAGCCGGTGATTCGGCTGAACGAGGAGAGCGGCGAACGGGAGATGGTGCTGATGCGGTGGGGGCTGGTGCCGCACTTCGCAAAGAGCGCGACGGAGTTTCGGGGGTTTTCGACGATCAATGCGAAGGCGGAGACGGTGGAGGAGAAGGCGCTGTGGAGGGGGCCGTTCCGGAAGCGCCGGTGCCTGGTGCCTGCCGATGGATTTTACGAATGGCAACGGGTGGATGCGAAGACGAAGAAGCCGTATGCCTATTCGCTGAAGAGCGGAGGGCCGTTCGCGTTCGCGGGGCTGTGGGACGCGTGGAAGGATGCGGCGAGCGGCGCGTGGCTGGAGAGCTTTGCCATTGTGACGACGACGGCCAACGAGCTGACGGGTCAGGTGCATGACCGGATGCCGGTGATTCTGCATGCGCGCGATTACGACCGCTGGCTGGAGCGGAGCGAGGCGCACGCGCCGCCGACGGATTTGCTGCGGCCGTATGAGGCGGGGGAGATGCGGATGGCGGCGTGCAATTCCAGGGTGGGTGCCCCTTTGCCGATCATGGACGCCCGCCTCGCAACGAACGGCACCACAGTCAGATAGCCTGTGGCAGCCTTGTCCGATTACCTCGCGGCCATTTGCCGATCACCCGCAGCCGTCAGCCATCTGATATGGAATGAGTGGATTATGGCCAATGACATTCGTTGCCCCTGCCTCATCCGGCAGGCTTAGCCAGCGGGAAAGGTCACTTCCGCCCCGGCTTCCTGGCCCCGTGCTTCGCACCCTTCACCGCACCTTTTGTCGTGTTTTTCGTCTTCCGCCACGCCTTCTTGGTGCCGTGTTTCGTGGCGCGCCAGCCTTTTTTCGTGCCGCGTTTGGTCGCCCGCCAGCCTTTCTTCGAATACTTCTTCGTCGCGTGCCAGCCCTTTTTCGCGCCTTTCTTTGTGCCCCGGCCGGCATCTTTTGCCGCATCTTTGGTGTGCCGCCCCGCAGACCGCATGTCCTGTCCCGCTGTCTGCGCGGAAGCCTGCAGCGGTATCGAGTACGGAACCAACATCAGTGCCGCCCCGAAGATCGCCGTCATCAACTGCCGTGTTCTTCTCATAGTGAAGGGATGGGATGGCCTCACCCTCGAACCGAGTTGTGCCGAGCCCAACGAAATCCCTCTGCCCTCGCCGCCACCCGCTCCGTCCGTCCCTGCCTCGATTTAGAATCGAGCTACCGGCTGTGAGCACTCCCACCATCTCCGAGCCATCCACCGCTCGCCCTTCCGCCGCTCTGCGCGGCTTCGCCTGGGGCGTGCTGGTCTACAACATCGCCGTCATCGTCTGGGGCACCGCCGTCCGCGCCACCGGCTCCGGCGGAGGCTGCGGCGAGCACTGGCCCCTGTGCGACGGCGACCTCATCGTCCATCATCCCGGCATCGCTACCCTCATCGAGCTGTCGCACCGCATCACCAGCGGCATCGACGTCATCGCCGTCATCGGCCTGGCTCTCTGGATCTTCCGAGCCCTCCCGCGCCGCCATCTATCCCGTGCCTGGGTCATCGCCGTCGTCGTCTTCATCTTCAATGAGGCCCTCCTCGGCGCGCTGCTCGTCGAATTCGGACTCGTTGGCGACAACCAGTCGCCCGCCCGCGCCGCCTATCTCGCCCTGCACCTCACCAACACCCTGCTCCTCCTCGGCGCACTGGCCATGACCGCCCATTTTCTCTCCCGCCGCACCGGATTCATGCGCGGCAGCCTCTCCGTCCGCAATCCCGCCGTTCCCATCGCCGGACTTGGCGTGACCCTTTTCGTCGGCGTCACCGGCTCGCTTGCCGCTCTCGGAGACACCCTCTATCCGGCCCACCACCTCATGCATGCCATGGCCGAGGACTTCTCCTCCCACAGCTCCTGGCTGCTGCGGATTCGCTGGCTCCACCCCGCCTTCGCCTTCCTCGCCGGCATCTTCATTCTCTGGCTCGTGCTCCGCGGCCTGCGCCGGCCCGCCGATCAGTTCCTCGCCCTCGGCGTCATGATCATGCTCTTCGTGCAGTACCTGCTCGGCCTCGCCGACCTCGCCATGCTCACCCCCATCGGCATGCAAATGGCGCACCTCTGCGGCGCCGACGTGCTCTGGATCTCCCTCGTCATCCTCAGCGCTCGCCTCTGCCTTCTGCCCAAAGCGCCGGCCCCGGCTCGATAACCCTCTCGCCGCGCGACCAGGCCAGCCGAAAAATGTAACCTCGCCCCCTTTTGGATCATCGACTTTCCAGTGCCTGCGTTCTCTTCCCGGTCCGACGGGCAACCCCCGCCTTCCCTGCAGCCTCTTTTCAGGGAAGGCCACAGACAGGATGGGTCGATGAAGGTTGCCAGTCCCTCGCTCCTCGCCGAGCAATACGGTCGTGTACGGCGGCAGACCCGCCACCTCTGCGAGCCTCTCACGCCGGAAGACATGATGGTGCAGTCCTGCCCTGAGGCCAGCCCCGCCAAATGGCACCTCGCCCACACCACCTGGTTCTTTGAAACCTTCGTCCTCCGCGATTTCCTCCCCGGCTACCGCCCCTTCAACCCGGATTTCGTTTGGCTCTTCAACAGCTACTACAACGCCGTCTCCGCTCAGCCGGAAAAGAAGCTCCGTGCCTCCTTTTCCCGCCCCGGACTCGCCGACATCCTTGCGTATCGCCGTCACGTCGATGCCGCCATCGACGACCTCGCCTCCCGCGAACCCACGGAAGAAGCTGTGCGCCGCATCCACCTTGGTCTCAACCACGAGCAGCAGCATCAGGAGCTGCTCCTCACGGACATCAAGCACGCCTTCTGGTCCAATCCGCTGCATCCGGGCTATGCTTCCGGGGCCAATCCCGGCCGCCCACCCAAACCCTCTCCCGCCGCCATCGTCGATGTCCCCGGTGGACTCGTCGAAATCGGCAACTCCGGCGAGAGCTTTTGCTTCGACAACGAGACTCCGCGCCACCACATCTTTCTCGACCCCTTCCGCCTGGCGTCCCGGCCCGTCACCTGCGCCGAATACCTCGAATTTGTCCGGGACCGCGGCTACTCCCGCCCGGAGCTGTGGCTCTCCGAAGGCTGGACCACCGTCCAGACCGAGCGCTGGCAGGCGCCCCTCTACTGGCGTCGCGAGTCGGACTCCGCCCCCTGGGAAGTCTTCACCCTCCGCGGCATGCTTCCGCTCGAAGACCTCCTGACCACTCCGGTTTGCCACATTAGCTACTTCGAGGCCGACGCCTTCGCTCGCTGGGCCGGCAAACGCCTCCCCACCGAAGCAGAATGGGAGATCGCCGCCGCCAACATGCCCGTCAGCGGCAACCTGCTTGAGAGCGGTTCTCTTCACCCCCAGCCATCCACATCCGCCGCGCCGCTACGGCAGCTCTTTGGCGATGTCTGGGAATGGACCGCCAGCGCCTACCTTTCCTACCCTGGATTTCGCCCCCTGCCGGGCGCTCTGGGCGAATACAACGGCAAGTTCATGTGCAACCAGATGGTCCTCCGCGGCGGTTCAGTCGCCACACCGGCATCCCACATCCGTGCGTCCTATCGCAACTTCTTCCAGCCCGCGACCCGCTGGCAGTTTTCCGGGATCCGCCTGGCCGAAAACTGAAGCTCCCGGAGACCCGAGCCCTATGCCCGCCCTATCGACCCTCCCCTGCCTCCCCGACGCCGCCTCCACCCCCATTGGCGCCGAGGTCCTGCGCGGCCTCACCGCCAACCCCAAAACACTTTCCCCGTGGCTCTTCTACGACCAGCGCGGATCGCAGCTCTTTGAGGCCATCACCGAGCTTCCGGAGTACTATCTCACCCGCACCGAACGCGAAATCTTCGCGGCTCACGCGGACGAAATCCTCGCCGCTACCGGCGCCCCTCGTCTCAACATCCTTGAGCTTGGCGCCGGCACGGCAGCCAAAACCGGCCTCCTGCTCGACGCCGCCGTCCGCCGTCAGGGATCCGTTCATTACCGCCCCATCGACATCTCCGGTTCGGCCCTCGAGGAAGCCGGCCGGCGCATCGGCGAACAGTTCCCCTATGTCACCGTCCAGCCGCACCTCGCCGACTACGTCCGCGACATGAGCTGGCTCCCCCACGCCTCCGGACGCCGCCTGGTCCTCTACATCGGCTCCAGCATCGGCAATTTCGAGCCCCGCTCGGCCGCCTCGCTGCTGCGCAATCTCCGCCGCAACCTTGCTCCCGGCGACCTGCTGCTCCTCGGCGTCGATCACATCAAGGATCGCAACACCCTGCTGCGCGCCTACAACGACTCCGCCGGCAGATC
>JAJZJJ010000203.1 GCA_021810175.1 Acidobacteriota bacterium
GTGCAGATGACGGAAGGCGTGGAAGGCCTGGTGCACATCAGCGAGATCACGGCCGAGCGGCATCTGCATCATCCGCAGGACGTGCTGAAGGTGGGACAGACGGTGCGGGCGCAGGTCCTAGGCCTGGACGCGGAAAAGCGGCAGGCGAAGCTGAGCATGAAGCAGCTGGTCCCGACCAGCGTGGACGAATTCTTCTCCGAGCAGAAAGCCGGCGACGTGGTTTCGGGGCGCGTGCTGGAGGTGACAGGCGAGACTGCCGCGGTGGAACTGGGCGAAGGCATCCGCGCGGCGTACCGTGCGAGCGCGAAGTCCGCCCCGGCGGCGGGCGAAGCGAAGAGCGAAGGCAAGGCGGACCTTTCGTCGCTGACCTCGATGTTGCAGGCCCGCTGGAAGGGTGGAGCAGCCGCACCGGCGGCGGGGCCGGAGCCGCTGCACGCGGGCCAGGTTCGTAGCTTCCGCATCGCGAAGCTCGATCCTGAATCGAGGAGCATCGAAGTGGAGCTGGCCTGACGGGGTGGGGAGCGAGCGGTTCTTTGAGTAGAATGCTGGGTTGACAGCTCCGGCTCTCCATGGAGGTCTCCCGATGAAGAAGTTCGCCCTGCTTTTTGCGATTTGTGCGCTTGCATCCTTCCCTGCTGCCGGACTGGGCCAGTCCGCGAAACAATGCCCCCGGGAGAGGACCATTTCCGTCAGCGCGACGGGCACGGCATCGGCCGACGCGGACCTGGCAGTGGTTCACGTGGGCTATCACGTCTATGGAGCGGATGCGGCGGCTGCTTATGCCTCGGCCTCCCGTACGTCGAACGCCATTATGAAGGCGCTGACGGGGTTTGGCGTGGCTTCCGACGCGATTGAGAGCAGCAACCAGTCTTTGCAGCAGACGCAGATCTACGAGCTGAATCAGTATCCACAGGGCAGCAGCGAGAGGCGCGATCACGCGTTCCAGGCGGTGCAGAGCTGGACGGTGCGCGTCGCTCCGTCCAAAGCCGCCGGAGCGTTGAACGCCGCGGTGAACGCAGGGGCGAACGACAGCGGTTCCATTGACTGGGAGATGAAGGACGAAAGCGCCCTGGAGGCGAAGGCCGCGGCCCAGGCTGCCGCGAATGCCCGCGCCATCGCGCAGCAGATCGCCGCCAGGATGGACGTCCGCATCACGCAACTGGAGAGCCTCCAGGAGAACCAGCCCGGCCGGCCTGTTCCGCTGCGCCTGAATGCGATGATGGCTGGAATGGCGCGCCCGGAAGCCCAGACGCCGCCGCTGGCGATCAACGCGCGGAAGATTCGCGCGACGGTGACGGTGAGCGCGGTTTTCGCGATCCAATAGGCGTGAAGTGCGGTTGAGGATTCATACGGGTTCGGGAATCCGCGGCATCCTCCTGGAGCAAACGGCTCTCTGAATACAGCAGAGCCATGGAACACGCCTTTGACATCGTTGTGATCGGAACCGGAGTGGGCGGGAGTTCGGTCGCCTACAAGTGTCAGTCTGCCGGGTGGAAAATCGCCATTGTCGATTCGCGCCCCTTTGGAGGGACGTGCGTGCTGCGCGGATGCGATCCCAAGAAGGTACTGGTGGGCGCGGCCGACGCGCACGACTGGAATTTGCGGATGCGCGAGCGCGGGATCTTCCCGGCGGTCTCGGAAATCGACTGGGGCGCGCTGATGCGCTTCAAGCGGCAATTCACCGAGTCAGTTCCGCAAAAGCGCGAGGAGGGCTTCGCCAGGGCAGGGATTCAGGCGTTCCATGGGCGGGCGCGATTCACAAATCGCAATTCACTGGAGATCGGGCACGACCGTTTGACTACACGGCATTTTGTGATTGCATCGGGCGCCATGCCCGTTCCGCTGGGTATTCCTGGCGAAGAATACCTGACGACGAGCGAGCAGTTCCTGAACCTGGAGCGGCTTCCGCCCCGCGTCGTATTTGTCGGCGGCGGTTACATCTCCTTTGAGTTCGCTCATGTCGCGGCGCAGGCCGGCGCGCAGGTGACGATCCTCGACCGCGGCAAAAGGCCGCTGACCCGATTTGAGCCGCATCTGGTGGACATGCTGATGGCGACCTGCCGGGATCGGGGCATGGATATCCGGACAGAAACCGCCGTTGAAAACGTGGAGAAGACTGAGGACGGCTTTGTGGTCACGGCTCGGCAACAGGGCGTGGAGCAGAGATTTGAGGCGGACCTGGTCGTCCATGGCGCCGGACGCGTGCCGGAGATTGGGGACCTGGGCCTCGACCGAGCGGGAATTGCGCATGACCGGAACGGAGTCACGGTGAACGACTATCTCCAGAGTACGACGAATCCATCCGTCTACGCCGCTGGCGATGCCGCCGGCACACCGGGCATGCCGCTTACGCCAGTTGGGAGGATGGAGGCGGAAGTGGCCGCCGAGAATCTGCTTCACGGCAACCGCAGGAAGCCGATCTACGAGGGCATTCCTACTGTGGTCTTCACGGACCCGCCACTGGCATCGGTGGGCATGCGGGAGGACGAGGCGGCGGCACAGAAGCTGAAGTTTCATGTTCAGGACCAGGACACGAGCCAGTGGTATTCATCGCGCCGCCTCGGGATCTCCCGATCTGGCTCCAGAATTCTGACGGAGGACGAGACAGACCGGATTCTGGGAGCGCACTTGTTCGGACCGAATGCCGAAGAGGTCGTCAATCTCTTTGGGCTGGCGATTCGGTCAGGGCTAACCGCCGCGGCTCTGCGGCAGATGGTCTACAGCTATCCAAGTAGTTGCTCGGATATTCCGTCGATGCTGTGATCGAGACACGGGTGGGTCTCCGCTCGTTACCGCATGAGAAGCAGCTTGCAGAGCAAGCTCGGGAAAGTTTTCCACTGTATGTCTTTGCGGCTTCCGAGTGCCTGCGTCCATTAAGCTGGGAAGTAGTGCCATGGCCGAGGCCCTTCCGCCCCCCAATCCCAAACGAACGATTCTGTTGCTGCTGGCTCCGCTGGCCGCAGTGTCGCTGCCGTCGCTGATCTTCTGCGTTCTGGAGCTGACGCTGTGGGCGCACGGAGCGCTGACGGCGGGACAGGTAGTTTTTCACCTGCCGGCACGAAACCTCTGGGATGAACTGCTCTCGCTGCAGACTTCCGTGTATGCGTGGGTGGCGCGCTGGAACTCGGCGGCTACCCTGGCGGCGACCGGCGTTCTGGCTTTTACCCTGCTGCGTCCGCAATGGCGGCACTGGGTGGGGCTAGCGCTGATACCCTACGGAGTGCTGCTGTGCGCCGATTTCACGATGCACCTGCAGTCGATTTTGCTGCCATGAACAAGCCAACGAAGATCATCGAATGCCCGCGCGACGCATGGCAGGGACTGCCGAAGACGATCCCCGCCGAAGTGAAAGCCGATTACCTGCGGATGCTGATCGCCGCGGGCTTCCGGCACATTGACGCCGTTTCCTTTGTCTCGCCGAAAGCGGTTCCGCAAATGGCGGACTCCGAGCAGGTTCTGCAGTACCTGGACCCGCCCGGGGACGTTGAGATCATCGGCATTGTGGTGAACGAAAAGGGCGCGGAGCGCGCGATTGAGACGGGCAGCGTCACGACGCTGGGCTTTCCCTATTCCATCTCGCCGCAGTTTCTGAAGCGGAACCAGAACCAGACGCCAGAGGAGTGTCTGGAGGCGCTGGAAGCGGTCGGGCAGGCCGCCTTCCAGGCCGGGCTGGGATTGGTGGCATATATTTCGATGGCTTTTGGCAATCCTTACGGTGATCCCTGGAACGAGGAAGAGGTTGTGAGCGCCTGCGAGCTGCTGATCGACTCCGGCATTACGCAGATTTCACTGGCGGATACAGTTGGTCTCGCGACACCGGCTCAGATTAGCGAGGTCGTGGCGGCGGTGACCGAGTCCCTGGGCGAAGGCGTGGAAGCCGGGATTCACCTGCACAGCCGACCGGAAGATGCCGCCGGCAAAGTTGCCGCAGCTTACAAGGCTGGCTGCCGGCGCTTCGATATGGCAATCGGGGGCTTTGGCGGCTGCCCGTTTGCTCAGGACACGCTGGTGGGGAACCTTGCCACTGAAATCGCGATCACCGAACTCCGCAGACTGGGCGCCGTATTGCCTGATCTGGCCCCGCTGGACAGCCTGCGAGCTGTGGCGGGCGAGATGGAAAGGAAGTTCGGTCAGGCGATCCAATAGGAACGTCAGCGCCAGGGGCTACTCCTCGCTTCTGCGCTCCCGAACCGTGCCATAGGCGCTGGAAGTCGATCGGGCAGACTTCCGATAGGCGCCGCCGCGCTTCCGAAACAGGAACTGGCGGCGGCAAATGGGGCATTCCCACGGATAAAAACCGAAGAGCGGAAACACCCGTACGCGGAAGAACCCGCGACGGGCAACCCGCAACAGCTGATCCTGCTGGCACTTTGGACAACGCGGTTTCGTTTTCATTCGCTGAATTCAGACACCCCTGCCTACACTGCAAGCTGCCAGTGACCACTCTCTAAAAATTAGGACATGGGGAACATTGTTTTTATGATCACCGAAAATTATTCATAAAGAAATGGGTTCAGCAGAATATTTTGCCAAAGGTTACGTTTTTGTTAGCGCCGCCCGTTGGTAACAGAGGAGCGAACCAGTACACTGAGCCCATGATCCCGACGCTTGAATGGACATCTGAAGGAGTTCGCTTTCTTGACCAGACCCGGCTGCCCCTGGAGGAAAGTTACGTAGTTGCAAAGAGTTACGAACAGGTGGCGGATATCATCCGCACCATGGTCGTGCGTGGGGCGCCGGCCATCGGCGTTTCGGCAGCCATGGGCCTGGCCCTTGGTGTGGAAAAGAGCGCGGCCCGTAATGTAGACGAGTTGGTGACCGAATTTGGCACCATGTGCGACACACTCGCGGCTACCCGGCCCACGGCCGTGAACCTGTTCTGGGCGATCGAGCGCATGAAGGTGCGTTTTGCCGAGGAAGCCGCGAAGCCTGGCGCCACGCCGAAGACCATCAACACCGCGCTCACCGCGGAAGCGCAGCGCATGTACGACGAGGACATCGCAGCCTGCCGCCGGATGGGATCATACGGCGCTTCCCTGCTGCCCGAAGCGGGCGGTGTACTCACCCACTGCAATGCCGGAGCGCTGGCGACCTGCGGATATGGCACGGCGCTGGGCGTGATTCGTTCCGCCGTGGAGCAGGGGCGCAGGATTCACGTTTACGCCGATGAGACGCGGCCTTTTTTGCAGGGTGCGCGCCTGACCGCATGGGAACTGATGCACGACGGCATTCCCACGACGGTGCTGTGCGACAACATGTCGGCCAGCCTGATGCGCCAGGGGAAAATCCAGGCCGTGGTCGTGGGAGCGGACCGAATCGCGGCTAACGGCGACGTGGCCAACAAGATTGGGACGTATGGAGTGGCCGTACTGGCCAAAGAGCATGGCATCCCGTTCTTCGTGGCCGCGCCCTGGTCCACCATCGACGTGAAGACGCCCACCGGCGACGCCATTCCCATTGAGCAGCGGCCGGAGGTTGAGGTAACCCACCACGGTGGACGCCAGCTGACACCGCACGGCGTGGGTATTGCCAATCCGGCGTTCGATGTCACCCCAGCCAAATACGTCACTGCGATTATTACAGAGCGTGGTGTTCTGCAGGCTCCGTACAGCGAGGCATTGCGGGACATGGAGGCTGAATCGGTGGCGGGCTAGCTTCTGCCGGTTAACCCGCAGAAGGGGTGGGAGATTTTTTGGTTTGGGCCCCTGACTTTATCTGAGGGAGCGAAGCTGCATGAGAGTCGTCCAGCACGTCCTCATTCAGGCCGATCTGCGGGATGTATGGAGGGTTTTGGCGGATGTTGAGTCCTGGCCCTCCTGGACGCCAACCGTCCTGCGGGTGGAACTACTGGGGCCACCGGACATGGGTGCGGCGCTCAAAGTGGGATCGCGTTATCGCGTCACGCAACCGGGGCTTCGCCCGGCCATCTACCAGGTGACCGCATATGAGCCGCCCCAGTCCTTCACCTGGGCTGCGAAGCTGCCGGGAGGAGTGTTTCTGGCCGAGCATCACCTGAGCCCTTCAGGCGGTGCGGTGGAGGCGGAACTCTC
>JAJZJJ010000204.1 GCA_021810175.1 Acidobacteriota bacterium
TCCGATCGGCGCACTGAACGGCGTGGCCGGTACCGTGCTGCTCGGGCTGGAGGACAAACTGAATGCCGGTGTCCTGGACGGCGGCTTTTACGGCTTCGGCTTCGTGGCCGACGATGGCAAAGATGTCGCTGGGTGGGACGACCTGGGCGGCGGCTGCGATGACGTGGCGAAGGAGCGGCTGGCCGCCGATCTCGTGGAGGACCTTGGGACGCCTGGATTTGAGGCGGGTTCCTTTGCCCGCAGCCATGATGAGGATGGCAAGTCGCATTCGATGGGTAACCTCAGCGCGACGCGCTGTAGCGCCGGCGAAACTCAGTCTGTAGACAATTCTGACGCTAACCACATGGGGGATGCGTGTCAATCGGCCGGGAGTGCGCCGGCGCTCCGGGAGGCGGGCGCGGGGGCTGCTGCTATTCCTTCGGGGCAACCGGGTTGTGCGCAAGCGGGCTGGGGGCAGTCAGGGGGCGGGTTGTTGGGCGGGTAGCGAAGGCGGCGCGCACGGATGCGAGGTTGAAATAGACAAGCCACCAGAGCCCGATGAGCGAGGCGAGGAAATAGAAGCCGGCGACTTCGAGGATGAGGGTTTGAGCCTGGATTCCGGTGGCGCCGAGGGGGATGGCTGGAGCGAAGCCGCGGGCCAGCAGCAGGCCGACGCCTCCGATCGCGCAGAAGACGAAGATGATGCCGCCGACGATGACGGTTGAGATTCGGGCCCAGGGGCGCATTCGGAGGAGGCCGATCGTGGTCCACGCGCACCAGGCGAAAAAGATTAGGAGCAGGGCCATGACAGCCGCAGCGACAGCGCGAACTTCCGGAGCATTGCGGACGATGGGGTTGTGGACGAGCATGATGGCGAGGATGGCGAGGATGGCGACGAACAATCCAAGCAGCGCGATGATTCCGAGGATCACCGCAGCGACAATGACACCGGCTGGTTTCCGCATCTTACCTCCTGAACCTCGGTTACCAAACATACTCCCGATTGGCGGGATCGTGCTGAAAACTGCGTTCAAGCGGCAAGCGATTGCGTATACTCTGCTGTCAGAATATTCACGAGAGGAACCCGATGCCCTGTCTGGAACTGAAAGTAGCAGCTGAGCCGACAAGACAGCCCGCAACGCGGCTGCGAACTCTGCTGGAGAAGCCCGGCGCCGCCGTACTGCGGCGTCACTACGTTGCGGAAGCGGCGGGGCAGGACGATCCACTGATCCGCAATCGGGTGCGAGTGGCGGCGGTACTGGCGGTGGATTTGACGAATCCGCCGCAGGAGCCGGAGGCGTCCGGGCCGGGCGAGGGCGAAGACGCATCGGCGGGCGAAGGGCCGGGCGAAGAAGAATACGACGGTCTGGCGGCCAGCTTTGCGAAGGGGCTGGAGATCTGGGTTGCGGACGGAGCAAGATCCGCGTGCGTTCTGGCTGATGCGAGCGAGATTTCGGGAGCGTTGGCGATGTTCGACGCGTACCAGCGGCTCGCCCGGTACCAGCCGGCATTTACGCGGCTGGATCAGCGGGTGGTGGGGCTGACGTACAGCTTTCGCGAGGGGATGGCCATCGGGATACAGGGGACGCCCTCGGGGACGGAGCCGACCGCCGACAACTTTTTCGATGCGATTTCGCCGATTTCGGAGATCGACGATTTTCGCGCTCCGTATTTCGTGGTGCGGCTGCCGGGTGCGGCCGTCGGCCGGGTGCACGATCTGCTGCGATCCGCGAACGGGTGGCTGCAGGAGAATTCGTATCCGAACATTCTTGGCTCAAAATGAGCCGGATGGGGACATTCCTGCTCGCTGGCTGGTTCTGCGCTGTGGGCGCTGGGGCACAGGCGGCATCCGTTCAGCCGGTATCCGGCGGAGGTGAACGGATCGAGAGCGGAGTGGTCCATACTCTTTACGGGAAGGCGGAGAAGTATCGCATTCGGCTGCTGCCGATTACCTCCTTTCCGAATGTGCCGCTGCCGGTTGCGGCTCAGCTCGACCAGCGGGGCTGCATGATCCCGCAGAGTTTTGAGGCCCAGGGGCCGGAAAATGTGATTCACGGGGATTTCCGCGCGGCGGGTTCGAGCGACTGGGCGGTGTTGTGCTCGGTTCGCGGGCGGACAACGCTGTACGTGTTTTTCGCGGGGCGGTTTGCCACGCCGATTGCGCTGCGTTCCCAGGCGGATACGGCCTGGCTGGGAGCGGATCCCGGGAGAAAAACGTATGGTTCCGCCTGGGGAATTGCGGTGCGCCCACTGTCGGAGATGGAAGAGTCACCGGAGCTGCAGGTCCCGCCGGACCTGGATCACGAGGCCATCGACGACGCCCGTCTGGAGCGCTGGGTCACGATCCGCTATTACGACAGGGGCAAGTGGACGGTTCTTAATCCTGGGAAACAGGGAGAGCCATGAGGAAGAAGACCGTTCCGGAAGCTCGATGCGCGGGCAGCCTGCTGCCAGGGCGATGACGCGCCTGACATGAACCTACCGTTATATTTGCCTCACGTTGCGACGACTTGCGCCACGGGAGCCGCGATCGACCCGACTTGACTCGTTGCCGATTTGATCGTGCCCCGGCGGCACCCCGCCGATTTGCTCTCTAAGTTGTTGCAGCTGCTTTGCCCGGGCCTCCTTACGGGATTCCGCCCGCGGACCGCCGACTCCTGTTATCCCCCCAGTCCTGCCGCATCCTGATCAATGGCTTGTCCGAGGTTCTGCGATTGTCCGGCTCACAATTTTTCGGCCGGGGCTATGATAGATCGCAACGCAAGGGAGACTGGCGGTCCAAACCGCCAGGAGATATTTGCCGCGAGAACATCGCGGCGCTACGGACATTGCTTCCTCCACTGCAAAGGACGGCCATGCTTTCCTCCATCGCAAGAACCCTTCGCCCATTCGTCTATATCGCGGCGGCTCTGGCCGTCAGTGCAGCGCCCATTTCGGCGTACGGGAGCCAGCCGGTTATTCCCAACCGCATCGTGGAACCGATCGACAATCATGTGCGTGTGGGGCTGAAGGGTTACGTTTCGCCGCTGGCGAATGCGATGACCGACCGGGGTCCGGCGCCGGCGTCGATGACTCTGGAGCGGCTGCACCTGGTTCTGAGGCGGAGCGCCAGTCAGGAAACGGCGCTGCGGCAGCTGATCGCGGGGCTGAACCAGCCCGGCAGCCCTTCGTATCACCAATGGCTGACTCCGGCGGAATTCGGAAAGGAGTTCGGCCCGTCGAGTCAGGATGTGGCGACGATCGAGGCATGGCTGAATGCGCAGGGATTTTCGGTGCAGGGACTGTTGCCCGGAAGGCAGGTCATCGATTTCAGCGGCAATGTTTCCCAGATGCAGAAGGCCTTCGGGGTAGAGATTCACCGGTATCAGATCAACGGCAACATTCATTACGCCACGGCGACGAATCCGCAGATTCCGACTGCTCTGGCTCCGGTGGTGGCGGGCTTCTCATCGCTGAATAATTTCCGTCCGGTCAGCTACGCGCACGTACTGGGAAAGGCGACGTACGATCCGAAAACGCACGCGGTACAACCGGACTGGACGTATGGCAGCACCTCCTCCCTGGTGATGACGCCGGGGGATTTCGGTGTGGAGTACGACGTGCCCGATTCCCTGCTCAATCCGAGTTATTCGGGGACGAACTATGACGGGGCGGGACAAACCATCGCCATCATTAACGAGTCGAACATCAACATCGGGATGGTGAACCAGTTCCGGACGCTGTTTGGGCTTCCGGCGAATCCGCCGACGGTCATCATCGACGGCAATGATCCCGGCATCGACGGCATCAACAATCCGGATGGGCCCAACTATGCATCGGACGAGACTTACATCGACGTGGAATGGGCGGGAGCGATTGCGCCGATGGCGCATATCGATCTGGTAATCGCGGCCGACACTTCGCTGGAGAGCGGGCTGTTTCTGGCTCTGGAGCATGCCATTTACAGCGATGTTGCTCCGGTGATGAGCATGAGCTTTGGGTTGTGCGAAGCGACACTGGCATCCACGAACGAATACATGGATCACCTGATGGAGCAGGCTGCCGCTGAAGGCATAACAGTAATGGTTTCGACCGGGGACAGCGGTTCAGCAGGATGCGACAATTTCGGGACGTCGGCATACGCTACGCAGGGGCTGGCGGTCAGCGGGTTCGCGTCCACTCCGTGGGATGTTGCGGTAGGGGGGACGGATTTCTACTACAGCGATTACGCCAGCGGGGGCGCGAGCCGGTTGCAGGACTGGAACACAACTCCGACGACGAATCCCCAGGCTTCGCTGCTGCACTACATTCCGGAAAAGCCGTGGAACGACAGCCAGTATGGGCTGGATGCGCGGGATTACTACAGTCTGACGGGCAATACGACGATCGCGGCCGGAAGCGGGGGCGCGAGCAGCGCCGCACTCTGCGTCTCGGGCACGAATACGGAGAGCTGGGATTCGACGGGGAAGTGCACCACGGGGACGCTGGAAGGTTATCCGAAGCCATCGTGGCAGACGGGTGCAGGGGTTCCGAACGACAAGGTGCGCGACGTCCCGGATGTGTCGTTGTTTGCTTCCGACGGCAGCAACTACAGCTTTTATCCGTTTTGCTCTGCGGATTGCGACTGCCAGACGGGCACCTCGCCGATTCAGATATCGGCAGCGGGCGGGACCTCGTTTGCGGCGCCGGCCTTTGCGGGCATTATGGCGCTGGTGAACCAGGAGTACGGGCGGCAGGGGCAGGCGGATTTTGTATTGTATCCGTTGAAAGCACAATTCCCGGCGGCCTTCCATGACGTGACGGTCGGGACCAATTCTGTTCCATGCAACATCAGCACGGTGGGGTCGGGTACGACTACGGTCGCGCCGAAGGACTGCATCGCTGTTACCAGTCCGCTGACGGGAACGGATCCGACCTATGGTTCCGCGACGGAGGGGCAACTGGGCACGGGGACGACGCCCGCTTACAATGCCGGGGCCGGGTATAACCTTGCCACCGGGCTTGGGTCGGTGGATACCGCAGTGCTGCTGGCTGACTGGGGTAAGGTGACGTTCAAGAGCACTACGACGACGCTCACGCCATCGTCCACGTCGTTCACGCACGGGACGGCTATCACGATCAGCGGCAGCGTCAGCGGGTCGGGAGTACCTACCGGGAACGTTGCGCTGATGACGGACAGCACCGAGCCGGGGCAGCAGGCCGCGGGATTTGGGGGCGTCCTGATCTCGCAACCCAGCACATTCGCGCTGGACAGCAGCGGGAATTTCAGCGGAAAGATCAACGATTTGCCGGGCGGGACGTATAACATCTGGGGCCACTACAGCGGCGACGGGGCCAACGCAGGCAGCGATTCGCCGAAGACGCAGATTACGGTTACGCCGGAAAACAGCAGCGTTCGATTCAATATTGACAACTCGAGCTCGGCTACCTCTTCCGGGTCGACTGGCAACGCGGGGATCACCAACGGCGATACGCAGGTGTCTTATGGGACGCAGGCGACGCTATCGGCCCAGATCTATCCGACGAGCTACTACAACAGCTGTATCACTGCGACGAGCACGAGCTGTGGGACGACGGTTTATACTCCGCCGACCGGGACTGTGACCTTTACGGACAACGGCACGACGATGAACACGGCGGCCGTGAATGTGGAGGGGGATGCCGAATTCAACGCGCCGTTCAGCGTGGGAACGCACACGATCAGCGCGAGCTATTCGGGGGACGACAGTTATAACAAGGCGACGTCGTCGACGATTGCGTTTACGGTGATTCAAAATACGCCGCAGATTCTGGTGGGGTCGTCGTATCCGGTGAATTCGAGCGCCACAATTGGCGCGCTGGGCGGGCAGGACACGATCCTGAACATCTGGTTGCAGAACAGCGCGAATTCGCAGAGTTCGTCCAGTTCGCAGACTACGTCCAGCGTGCCGATGGTTACGCCGGTACAGCCGCCGACGGGAACGCTCACGGTGTCGGGGTTGCCGGGCGGCACGGTGACAGAACAGCTGTCCTCGGCGGTGGATCCGAGCACACTGACAGTGGAAGGCGTGGCCACGGTGACGATTCCGGCGAGTACGGCGGCCGGAACTTA
>JAJZJJ010000205.1 GCA_021810175.1 Acidobacteriota bacterium
GAGCGCAGCGAAGCGACCCGCATCCCATCCCCCATTGACTACCCAGTAAACACACCGCTAACCCCAGCAGAATCATATGCAACCCAGAAAAACACCCCAGGGGGCACCCACTACCACGGCCTCGGAGGCGACACTCGGCCGCCCTGCGTCTCCCGCCACGCATCCCGCATCAGCGCTGTCATCGTCGCAAATTGCGCCGCCCGCGCCCGCCGCTCCGGCAAGCTGCTCTTGGCGTTCCGCAGCCGGATCGCCATGTTGTGAATCTGCTCCATCAGCATGGCCATCGCCGCCTGCACTCCATGGTGCTTCCGGTAGTAGAGCAGCGTGCTCCGCATCCGCCACTGCACCACCTGCGCCTCGCGTGAGGCGTACTCCAGTTCCCGCACCGTCCGCGCCGACTCGCCGCAGACATGTGTCACCGCAATCTCCGGCCAGTACCACACCTTCCACCCGCCGGCCCGCAGCCGCCGGCACAGATCCACTTCCTCGTAATAGAGGAAGAATCGCTCGTCGAACAGGCCCACCTCCCGCAGCGCCTGCGGCCGCAGAATCATGAACGCTCCCGGCACCCAGTCCGTCTCCGCCGCATCCGCCGGATCGGCCCACGTCCGCTGCGCCCGCCCGAAAAACCGCGACTTCGGAAACGTCCCCGCCAGCCCTGTCGCCACCAGCGCATCGTCCACCAGCGAGTGGAAGCGCCGCGCCGACGGCTGGTCCCGCCCGTCCGGATACGTCAGCCTCGCTCCGCCGCAGCCCACCCCCGGAGCTGCATCCATCAGCCGCAGCGCCAGAAAAAACGCCCCCGCCTGCGGAAACGCGTCCGAGTTCAGCAGGATCGCGTACCGCGCCCGGCCCTCCTCCAGAATCGTCCGCAGCGCCACATTGTTCGCCGCTCCAAATCCCAGATTCACCGCGCTCCGCGTCAGCCGCACCGCCGGAAATTCCCGCTCCACCATCTCCGGCGACCCGTCCTGCGAGGCGTTGTCCACCACATGCACCTCGACCGCCGCCCCCGCCATCTGCCCAATCTCCTCGTACACCGACTGCAGGCAGTCGTGCAGCATCGCGCAGGTGTTGAACGAGACGATCACCACTGCGGCCGCCAGCGGCGACGTCCTCCGGGCCTCCGTCACAGCGCCGCCTCCCTCCGCAGCGCCCGGTCCAGAATCTCCGCCAGCCGCGGCAAATTGATGTCCAGGTTGAACTCCTCCAGAACCCGCCGCCGCCCCGCCGCGCCCAGCTCCCGGCGAAGCTCCGCATCGGCAGCCAGCGCGCCCAGCGCCTCCGCCAGCCCCTCCGCGTCGCCCGGCCGCACCAGCATCCCGTCCTCCCCCGATCGAATCAGCTCCGGAATCCCGCACGCCGTCGTCGAAATCGACGGCAATCCTTCAGCCATCGCCTCCATCAACGCCACCGGAATCCCCTCCGCAAAACTCGGCAGCGCAAATATGTCCGCCGTCCGCAGCAGCTCCAGCGTCGCCGGATGCGACTGCGCTCCCGCAAACGTCACCGGCAGCTCGTATCGCCTCGCCATCGCCTCCAGCGCCGCCGCGTCCACCCCGGTTCCCACCAGCGTCAGCCGCAGCCGCACTCCGCGCTCCTTCAGCAGCCGCAGCGCCTCCAGCAAAACCCGCTGCCCCTTGTCGCGGATCAGCCGCCCCACGCACACCACATGCAGCGGTTCACCCTCCCTGGCGCTCTCCCGCACCGGCTCCGGAAAATTCTCCCGCACCGGCTCCGGAAAATTCTTCGGATCGATCCCCAGATGGCACGCAAAAATCCGCTCCCACCGCTCCGGAGCCATCGCCCGCATCGAATTCCACTTCCCAAACTCCGAAATGCACCGGACAAACGTCACCGTCGAAAGCTTCTCCTCCAGACGGTACGCCCGCAGATCGAAATACTCGTCCGGACCATGCAGCGTCAGCGACCACGGCACCCGCCACGCCCCGCTCGTCAGGCACCCAACATCCGCCACCGCGCCGCCAAAATGGACATGCAGATGCCCCAGCCGTTTCCGCCGCATCCAGTCGCCCACCAGCAGCGCCTCAGCCAGATACGCCAGGTTCATCGGCACGCGTGCCACTTCGGAACCAACCAGCCGCAGCGCCGCCGCCAGCCCTCGCGCCGCTACCCACGGATGCCGCACCGCAATCCACGCCACCCGCAGCCCCGTCCGCACCAGCCGAACCTTCAGATATTCGGTCGTCTCCGCTTCCGCAGCTTCCGCCGCCGGCAGCTCCGCCGCCCGCCGGTCGGAGGCATTGATCGAAGCCGTCTCGATCGCAAACCCCAGCCGCCGCAGTCCCAGCACTTCCGCCAAAAAGAAGGTGTGCGACACCGCCGGATACTGGCTCATCAGCACGCCCAGCCGCACGCCGGCGCGAGCCGTCTCCTCCGTCGCCGCACTCAAGTTCTCCGCCTCTTCCGCCACCACTGTCACGTCTGCGCTCGATCTCCGGCTCAATTCATCCCTTGCGGAAACACTCCTCCGCCGCAAGCTCACTGTGCAAGGTCAACATTATGATGAGTCAGTCTGAGGAAAACGGAGTGTGCCGGTATTATAAACAGCGATGCCGCCCAGCCTGTTTGCCTCTGGTCGCCGTGCCGTCCTGCGCCGGCACACGTTTGGAGTCCTTCTCCTCGCGGCTTCTGCCGCCATGCTCCTTCAGGGTTGCGCCTCTTCGGTTCGGGCATCCGCACCGCACCACGGCCCCTGGAAAATCGTCCTCACCTCGCGCATTCTTCACCCTCACGTCCGCCGCTACGGCATCAACCTCGGCGGCCAGACCTTCTACGACTCCGGCCAGATGATGCGCAATCTCGTCTTCCGCAATCCCGGTTTCGAAGGCCTCCACTACCGCAGCATTCTGCGCTGCGCTCAGGTCACCCCAACCTCCTGCACCACCAGCAATCCCGATGCCGCCTGGTCAGCCGGCTTCTGGAACGGCGCGACCGTCCGCGCCCTCAACGCTTCCGCAGCCAGCCACGTCGCCTCCACCATTCCTTCTTCACAACACCCTCGTCGCGGCGCAATTCTGGATTTCAACCAGCCGATGCAGCTCCATCCCGGCGAATTCATCGTTGCCGAGAAGGACTTTCCCGGCGATCCGACCGGCGGCTGGTGGACGAGCAGCTACGGCGGAGCCACCTTTACCGCTGACCGGACGGACCTCTCGCCCGATACCCCAGGCCATCAGGCGCTCCGCATCGACGCCTCCAAACCGGGCCAGTCCGCCACTCTGAACTCCTGGTTCGACTCCACTCCGGACCACACCTTCATCCTTCTCCACGGAAGCTACCGCGTCACCTTCCGGGCAAAGGACCTCGGCAGCCATCCTCGACCCGCCGTCCTCGAAGTCTCCGTCACTCGCGGCGGATATCCGCCATATCTGGACGCCAAAGTCCCGCTCACGCGCCGCTGGAAGAACTACACCCTGCATTTTTCCGCCAGCGAACAGCACATCACGCCCGCCAACGCCGGCCTTTCCTTCCAGATCTCCGGAGCCAGCATTCTG
The DNA here is from genome assembly GCA_021810175.1 of Acidobacteriota bacterium. Next base: position 3,519 of record JAJZJJ010000205.1, read on the forward strand.
CTCGACGACGTCTCCCTCGAAAAGATTTCGTCCGGAAACAGCACAGCCTTCCGCACACCCGTCATCGCCGCTCTTGAGGCTCTCCATCCAGGCGTCATCCGCTACATGAACTCCTCCGAGATGGGCAGTACTCTCGCCAATGAGCTCCGCCCGCCATTGGCCCGCGAACGCACCGGTTACTCCGCCTGGTCCACCACCGGCAACGACATTCCCATCGGTCTCGGAGAATTCCTCGCCCTCTGCGAAAAGGTCCACGCCGATCCCTGGATTGTCGTGCCCACCGCATCCTCCAACGCCGAAGCCGCTGGCCTCATTCAGTACCTCGCTGGCCCGATAACCTCGCCCTGGGGACATTTCCGCCTGCTCGTCCACCATCCGGCGCCCTGGACCAGCTCCTTCAACCGCATCCACCTCGAATTCGGCAACGAGGTATGGAACTCCACCTTCGCCGGCGAATCCATCTCCAGCGCCGCCGCGGAAGGCGCACGCGCAACCGCCTTCTTCCACGCTCTCCGCTCCGCTCCCGGATTCATCCCCGGAAAATTCGATCTCATTCTCGGTGGCCAGTCCGACTACCCTGCCCGCAATCTCAGAATCCTGGCCGCGGCCTCCCAGTTCGACAGCTTCGCCATCGCTCCCTACCTCATGCGCAAACTGAGCGACGTCTCCACGCCCCAGGCCGAGTTCGCTCCGCTGCTCGCCGAACCGGAAGCCATGGAGCTTCCCGGCGGCCAGGTGTTTGCCGCCGCCAAAGCCGCTGCCGGCAAACACGTCGCCCTGGACGTCTACGAAGTCAACCTGCACACCACCGACGGCGCCGCCCCACAGAGCGCCCTCGACGGATTCGCCTCCTCCCAGGCCGCAGGCATCGCCCTCGCCGAGCACCTGCTCCGCATGACCCGCGACGCCGGCGTGCAAAACTCCCTCGTCTTCAGCCTTCCCCAGTACGACTACCGCCGCTCCGACGGCAAAACCGTCGACCTCTGGGGAGCTGTGGTGGACATGGGGGTCACCAATCGTCGCCGCCCCCAGTTCCTCGCCACGGCACTCGCCAACAGAGCACTCGGACCGGGTCCATCCAGCGAACTACAGGCGAGCATTGCGGCCGGCGGTCCCACTCTCTCCGTCCACAGCATCAACGACTCCATCTCTCTGCCGGATGCGCACCTGCTGGACGCCTTCAGCTTTTCCGCTCCCGGGCGGCACTCCCTCGTTCTGATGAACCTCGACCTGCGTGCTGCCCATTCTGTTGTGCTCACCGGGCCAGCCGCCCCAATTCCAGGAACCCGGCTCCATCTCCGCCGGCTGGTCGCCACATCCCCTTCCGCCACCAACGAGCAGTCGAACCAGGTCCGCATCCTCGATCCCAGCCCCATGGTTGCCGGATCGGTTATTGCCTTACCCCCACTCTCGATGACGGTCATCAACTGGCGCTCCAATCACCCGTAAGTTCGCTACGCCTCCCGCCAAAGTAACTTACCCGATGACTCCAGGCACCCACCAGGTACCTTTTTCACCCCGTTTCGCTCACCTCCCGGACTCATCATCCCTCCCGTAATGGCCAGAAGGCAGTAGGGATATCCCCCGTCTGGGGTCATCGCCTACCCGGTTCGTAATTCAATCAGTCATTACCATTGAAATCCATAAATCAGCACTATCCGGGGAAGTTTTCTTCCACGCCTCCCGGCTATTCTGCATTCACTTGCTGGACATCTCCCGATACTGGCAAGCACGGCCCAGGAATCGAACCACCGGAAAACAGGTTGAAAAGTTGGTATACGCGTTCGATTCTGTTCAGCTTTTGTTTTTTGCAGTGCGCCATGGTTCCGGTTGTGAGACGCGTTGTTGATTCGCCCCTCCGGTCTGGCAATTTTGTTCGACAGGGTCTCCGTTAAACACGGACCTCTGACAAGGAAAGCGAGCACCGGATCAATGGCACAGGGAACGCAAAACGCAGTATCTGTCCTTGGTATCCCGTTTAATAATGTCTCGGCGACGGAAGCACTCTACGCGATCGAAGAAATGATCGCCCTCGGAGGCCGGCATCAGGTGGCCACCGCAAATGTCGATTTCCTCGCCAACGCCATTGAAAAGCCTGAAGTCCGCCGCATCCTCGACGACTGCAGCCTCATCCTCGCCGACGGAATGCCCGTCGTCTGGGCCTCCAAAATGCTCGGCAATTCCCTCCGCGAGCGCGTCACCGGAGTCGACCTCGTCCCCATGCTCGCCGATGCCTCGGCCAAGCGCGGCTACCGTCTGTATTTTGTCGGCGCGACGGAACCAGTCATGCGCCGCGCCATTGCAAAGCTGAAGACTGAATATCCCGGCGTGCACATCGCCGGTTACAGCTGCCCGGAAATCGCCCCGCTCGAAGAGATGGACCACGAAGCCATCCTCCGCGATATCGAAGATGCGGCCCCGGACATTCTCTTCGTCGCCCTCGGACATCCCAAGCAGGAACGCTGGATCAACATGCACCGCAACCGCCTCCGGGTTCCCATCGCCATCGGCATCGGCGGCTCCCT
>JAJZJJ010000206.1:0-4067 GCA_021810175.1 Acidobacteriota bacterium
TTTCGGTGAGTCACGTTTTGGGGTTATGCGATCCGGAGCGCCCGCGCGCGCCGGCGGAGCCGGGCAGGCGCTGACGCTTCGGCGGTGCTGCGCTGCAGGCCATCGACCAGCGTCTCGCGAATCAGCATGACAGCCTCGACAAATCGGGAATCGGCGATTCGGTAGTAGACGCTCTGTCCGCGCTTCTCCGCAACCACCGCCCCACGGTCTCGCATCAGCCGCAGATGCTGAGAAGCGTTCGTGATGGAGACGCCGGAATAGGCGGCTATCTCTGTTACCGTCCGCGCCTGCTCGTGGACCGCGCAGAAGATCCGCATGCGCGTGCCATGAGCGAGAATGGCGAAGAACCCGCCAAGCAGCTCGCACGACGCGTTGCTCATGGCAGGGTTCCTGGGCATTGTTCTCTCCTCCGCGTCTACCGCTCAATGCGTATTTGCGCGATTGCGCAAGTAACACGCCAGTGTTCCGCGAAGACGGGGTCAGCGTCGGTGACCGCAGTCACAGGTCTTTCGGCTATGCAGGCTCAATGAGTTAGTGTTAACCCTGTGACACTCGTCACCATTACAGGCACAGTTGCGACGGCCTGGTGGCTGAACTTTCAGGGCCGTTCCGGCCACGCGTGTCGCGGATAGCGGCGCATCAGCTCGCGGCGAACCTGGGGATAGAGTTTCTCCCAGAATCCCGCCAGATCCGTTGTGGTCTGCACCGGGCGATGATTGGGCGCAAGCAGATGAACGACGACAGGCGTTTGCTGCGGCCCGACCCGCGGAGCTTCCCGCATTCCGAAGAAGTCCTGGAGCCGGGAGGCGATCCACGGCGGCCTGCCCCGCTCATAGTGGATTCGGGTTTCTCGTCCACCCGCCAGGCGCAGCGAAACAGGGGCTGCTTCCCGAAGTTTTCTGCTTCCCAGCTGTTGCTCCAGAAGCGGGATGAGGTCTTTGGCCGCGGTTTTCAGCTCTGCGAAGCTCACCAGCCCCAGGCACAACTCCGCGAGAGCGGCCTCGATGTTGGGCGGCTCCATCCCGGCGAATTCCACCCGCGCGAGGAACAGATCCAGAGCATCCCGGTCCACAAACCGATCCAGGCCCGCCTGCAGAGCATTGCGAGCCAGCATTTCGGCGGCGCGTTGTGCATCGGGCGCAGCTGTGCGCGATTCCTGGATAACCAGCTCATCGTAAAGCAGCACGCTGCTGGCTTCGATCTTTTCCGCGGCGCGATTCCACGTGAGCCGCGACTCTTCGCGCAAACGCTCCGGAAACAGGTCGATGAGCCATTCCGGCTCGATGCGCGAAGTCATGCGCATCAGCGGCAGCGGCTTATCCGTGCGATCTTCCGCATCCACCGCGACCATGAACTCATAACCCGGCGATGGACCGGCCATTTCCGCTGCGCCCCCGGATGAGAGCAGCACCTGGTTGCCGGTCCGCCGGCGCGCGACGCGATCCGGAAAGGCCGTCAGCACAGATTTGAGGAGGGCTTCGTCGTCGTGATGGCGCGTTCGCTCGGCCCGGACGATCCGGCGCAGCTGCGCCAGCTGCTGCTGCAGACGCGGATCGCCCCGTCTGTCCATCGCCGCCAGAAGATCGCTGCCCAGGTCGAGGCCGGATGCGATCACCGCCGCGGCTGCGCAGCCATCTTCCGCCACTTGCTGCTCTGCCGCGGATACAAGCAGGCGCGACAGACGCGGATGCAGAGGAATGCGCGTCATCTGCTGTGCGGCAGCCTGGGTCGCACCGATACGGTCCAGCATGGCTTCGGCGCTCGCAATCGCTTCGGCCGGCGGAGCATCGAGCCACCCAAGGTCGCTCAGCGGATCGAGACCCAGGGTTCGCAGCGCCAGGCAAAGCTGCGAGAGGTCGCTGCGCAGAATCTCGGGGATGTCCTGTTCGGGCCGCTGGCGGTAGTCCTCAGCGGAATAGGTGCGGAGCACCCTGCCCGGGCTCGTTCGCGCCGCTCGTCCCGCGCGCTGCTTTGCGGAGGCCTTGCTGATGCGTCCAACCTGGAGCGTCGGCAAGCCCGTCCAGTGGGACCAGCTCGCATGCCGTGCCAGACCGCAGTCAATCACGGCGGTCACGCCATCGATGGTGATGGAGCTTTCCGCCACGTTCGTCGCCAGAATCAGCTTGTGTTGCGCAGCCGGAGCTACGGCGCGATCCTGCTCTTCCGGCGACAGACTGCCATGCAGCGGCAGAATCAGCATCCCCGCCCGGCGAGCCGTCTCCTGGCACTCACGCATCGCCCGGCGAATCTCCGCGGCCCCGGGCAGGAAGGCCAGGACGTCCCCGGTAAGACCGTCCTTCGCCAGGATTTCAAGGGCTGAGCGAAGCTGAACTTCGAGCGAAGCGGGCGAATACGGCAGGTGCGTGATCGCGAGATCGAAGAGCCTGCCTTCGGAGCGAACAACGGGGCAGTTGCCCAGATATTTCGCCACAGGATCGGCATCGAGCGTCGCGGACATGGCAACGATTCGCAGATCGGGGCGTCGCCCCTGCAGACGCCGGAGCAACGCCAAAGCAAGGTCGCCCTCAAGGTGCCGCTCGTGGAATTCGTCGAGAATCACGAGGGAGACGCCACTCAGCTCCGGGTCCGCGATCAGGCGGCGCGTCAGAACCCCCTCGGTCACAAACCGCAACCGCGTGCGGGGTCCCGCAACTTCGTCGAAGCGGACCTGATAACCGACTGTTTCACCGACTTGCTCGCCCATTTCGAAGGCCACGCGGCGCGCGGCCATACGCGCGGCGATGCGCCGCGGCTCCAGAACGACGATGTCTCCGGGAACGAGGCGAAGCAAAGCCGGCGGAACGCGGGTTGTCTTGCCCGCGCCCGGAGCGGCTTCGATCACCAGGTTGGGATGGCGTTCGAGGGACGCGACGATGCTGGCCAAAACCGCGTCGACAGGGAGTTCGGGAAGAGGGGCCACCAGTTTCATCCAAGCATGGGGATTCCCGCCGGGTCAATGGGCGGCCCACCTGGAAGCCCGGGGCTGCCGTTCTCCGGACCCCATAAGTCCCTCTTATCCGCCATAACAATTTGCTGTTTTACGTAACTGTGGTGGATCGGTAATGCTTTCCATAGATTCTTCCGCTGCCGCCAATGAAACTCGTTCCCTCCCCCAGAGGCTTTGGCATTTGAAAACAAGATGGCGGGGGCAACCATCCCCAACCCCAGTCCGGAGGACAGGCAATGAAAGATGTATCGCGCAGATCGTTTGTGACAGGCGCCGCGGCGGGCGTGGCGGCGCTCGGCTTTTTGGGCGGCTCCGAACCCGCCGCGAACGCGCAGCTGGTGTGGAAAGCGTCCCAGTGGAAGATTGCCGATTTTCGCAGTCTGGTTGTTCACCCTGCCCAGATCAAGCAGGTCTACGACATCGTGCAGATTCGCGGAGGCTTGTTTCTCAACAACGTCAAGAACTCCCTCAACGGTCTGCAGTTTGGATTCGCGGTTCCCCACGATCAGATGAAGATCGTCGCCGCCCTGCACGGGCCGGCCAATATGCTCAACTTCGACGATTACGTCTGGAAGAAGTACGGCATCGGCGAGTGGCTGAACGTCACAGACCCCGCAACCGGCAAGCCCGCCGAGAGAAACATTTTCTATCCCGAGGCCGCTGCTCTCAAAACCGCGGCAGCCGCCAATAACCCGGACAATGAAAACTCCATTGATCAGGCGAAAAGCATTCAGGCGCTGCAGTCCAGAGGCGTGCAGTTTCTCTGCTGCCACACCGCCGCCGAAGAGCAGGCGCGTGTTCTGATTCGGCGCAACAAGCTGACCGCGGCCCCGGAGGAAGTCGTGAAGGACATGCTGGCGCATACCCTCCCCGGAGTTCTGGTGGTTGCCGCCATGGTCGCCGCCATCGCTCTGCTGCAGGCGGAAGGCCACTATACCTACATCACCATCTAAGCCCAGGGGAGACCTTTGTCATGAGATTCTTCACCGCGATCGTTTTGCCCGCGCTTCTGGCTCTGACAGGCGTTTCTTCCGCCAACTCGCAGACGTCGCCTCCGTGGAGCAGGGGAGCCAACGACCCCGCGGGGCTGAAGGGCTATGTTTTTCATGTTCCCGACGTG
>JAJZJJ010000206.1:4077-6031 GCA_021810175.1 Acidobacteriota bacterium
TGGACAACGTTCCTGATCTCCATGGCAATCCCTGCAATGCAAAGCTGGTGCTGTTCATCGGCGGCAATCAGTTTTTCGTGCTCCCGAAGCTGATTACCGCCTTCGAACAGCGGCATCCGGATCTGAAGGGCCACATCTACTATGAGACCTTGCCTCCGGGAATTCTGCGCCGCCAGATTGCCGCTGACGACGCCCTGACGCTCGGCAATCTTACCGTGCAGGTGAAGCCCGACGTCTACGAGGCCGGCCTCCGGGTCGTCCGGCAGATGGAAGCCGCCGGCGAACTCGACGGCGTGGTCGCGTACGCGACCAATGATCTCGAAATCATGGTCCGCAAGGGCAACCCGAAACACATCGAATCGCTGAAGGATCTGGCGCGGCCGGGCGTTCGTCTCTCCATGCCCAATCCGTTGTGGGAAGGCGTGGAGAAGCAGATAGCCGCCTCGCTGCGCAGGGCCGGAGGCGAGCGGCTCTTCGAGGCGGTGTATCGCGAGAAGGTCACCAGCGGCCAGACCATTCTGACGGAGATTCACCACCGGCAAACGCCCATGCGCATCATGCGGGGCAGAGTCGACGCGGGCGTAACCTGGGCCTCGGAGGTCCGCTTCCAGGAGAGCATCGGCAATCCGATTCAGGGGGTCGCCATTCCACCGTCGCAGAACGTGACGGCGATCTATGCCGGCGGAGTCATGAAGAATGCTCCGCACCGGGCCGCAGCCGCTGAATGGCTGGCTTTTCTCCGCAGCGCTGAGGCGCAGGCAATCTATCGCGAATATGGCTTCCGTGCTGCGCCGCAATCACCCGCCACCAGAGGACGTCATGCGCTTTAGAGCGTATGCTCGGTCGCACGCGGTATTCGTTGTCGCCGTGTCGGCGCTGTGGCTCCTGGCAAACAGCTGTTCCAGCGGCAGTGTCGGGAGCGTGAGCAGAAGCGCCACGGCTCCCGACACTGCGGCCCTGGTGCGCCGGGGGAGACTGATCTTCGATGACACCCCCCGATACGCCTCTGCTTATGTCGGCAATACGCTTTCGTGCAACGACTGCCATCTCGATGGTGGCACGGCCAGGTACGCCGCGCCGCTGATCGATGCTGCCAACCTGTTCCCCCGTTACAGCAAACGCGCTGGTCAATCGATCTCGCTCCAGCGCCGCATTCAGGAATGCTTTACCAGAAGCGAAGCCGGTACGTCGCCTCCCTCCAGCAGCCCTCAGATCGAGGCGCTCGTTGCTTACATCGAATGGTTGTCGCGGCATCGCGGTCACGAAAAGGCCGACGCCCGGCCTCTCCTTGTTCATCTGCCCGCGCTCACCGGTAACCCCACCAGGGGAAAAGCAATCTATATCTCCCGGTGCTCAGCCTGCCACGGAACCAATGGCGCGGGGCTGGCCCCCATTATTCCGCCGCTCTGGGGAAAAGACTCCTTCAACACCGGAGCCGGCATGAATAATCCGTCCAAGATGGCGGCATTCGTGGTGCGCAATATGCCCAAGGGACATCCCGGCATCCTGACGCCTCAACAGGCCTACGATGTCGCCGCGTATGTTCACTCCATGCCGCACCCGAAGCTGAACCCGGCCTACCGGAAGTACTGAAACCGTATCGGCCGTTCCCGGGTTCCGGGTAACGGCCGATTTTTTCACGCTCTTAGTTTCCGGATGGTTTGAGCGTCAGCGTCTCTCCGGCTGCATTCTGCGGAATAACGACCTGCGCCATGGCGTGCGCCGCATCGTATGTCGCACCCGCGATCGGCTTTCCGTCGAGGGCGGCCTGCACATGGCTCGCATTCCAGCCGAACACCTGCACCCTGATCTGCTTCCACCACGCCGGATAACTCCCCTGCTGCGCGCCGATGTGCAGCGTCAGACGATTCGTTGCGGCGTCGCACGTATAGTGCACTCGCAGGTAGGCGCCGTGCTGGTAGTCGAGGGTGATGCCGTCGTCGTCATACAACGA
>JAJZJJ010000207.1 GCA_021810175.1 Acidobacteriota bacterium
AGCCTTTGGCGCGGCGCTGATGGCTGGAGTTGGCGCCGGGGGATGGCCGAATCTGGAGGCCGCCTGCGCCGCGGGGATCAGTGTGGCGGAGACGATCGAGCCGACGGCAAAGACGGTGGAGCGGTACAACCGTGGGTACGAGGGCTACCGCAAGGTGTATCCGGCGCTGAAGGGGATCCACGGATAGCCATTGGAGCGTGTGCAGGCTCCGCGGAGAGCCTGCACACGCGTCGAAAGAAGCCGATGGCGGTGCGAACCGGCGGCTGGCCTGCGCTATGGGGGCTTCAGCGGACGGTGCCCATGGCGTCAACAGGCCAGTAGACGAATTCGGCTTCGCCGTAGATGAGCTTGCGGGGAACAGGGCCGAAGTCGCGGCTGTCACTGGAAATGGAGCGGTGGTCGCCGAGGACGAAGTACATGTGCGGCGGGATGACGAGGGGAGCCATGGAGCGCGTGTCGCGATAGCGAGCCGGCACATAAGGCTCTTTGATGGGCTGGCCGTCGATGTAGACCTGTCCGCGGACAATTTTGATGGTCTGGCCAGGCAGGCCGATGACGCGCTTGATGTAGCTCTTCCTGGGGTCGAGCGGATAGTGAAAGACGACAATTTCGCCGCGGTGAATCTTCTCAAAGCGGAAGAAGAATTTATTGATGAACAGGCGGTCGTGATTCATCAGTCCGGGCTGCATGCTGGTGCCTTCCACCCGAACCGGCTGCCAGAGAACAGTGATGATGAAGACCGAGGCGAGAACCGAGATAACGAGATCGCGCGCCCATGCGCGAAGACTACTTTTGGTCACGGATCAGGGATACTCCTGAAGATGAATTAGCTGCATCCGAGGCTCCCCGCCGGACAAAGGATGCGGTGGCGGCGATGGAGAGCCGGTTTGGGGAGCGGCTGAGGTTGATTGGGGACTGGGACCATTTCCGCTGGGGAGCCACTGCGGAGATTGGCCGGGGTGAGTTCGAGCGGGCGCTGCAGGACCATTTCGATCTGGGTTCCAGCGGGGATATTGACCTGGGCTCGACGGGTGAAGAGTGCAACGACACCGGCGGCAGCGAGTCCGGCAGCTGCGCCTTCGAGTCCACCGGCCATGGGATGTCCGGAGCCGAGGCCGCCGATGGAACCGACCGTGGCGCCGGTTGGGACGGCAATTCTGGCGGTCTGAGCCGCATTGCGGCCGCGGTGGCCGCCGCCGGTCTGCTCGATGGTGCCTTCGCGGTTGCGGACGGACTGGTTTTTCGCGCCGGGCAGGCTGTTGACGACACCGGGAATATCCACGACCGACCCGTTGGGAAAGATCATGGAGGTGAAGTGCATGTTGAGTTTGGCCCGGTGGCCAAAGCCGCGGCCTGGGTGCACGACGCTGTCCACGACACCCTGGACGTAAACGCCGGGGGGAATGACGACGCGGTTATCGGCCACGACAGGGAAGATGGAAGTGAGGTAGACGCCGTCGCCGGGGCGGGCGCTTTTTGTGTTGATGGAACTCTTGAGCTGCAGGAGGACGCGGGTTCCGGCGGGTACGGTGATGATGTCGGGCTTCGACGCCGAGGGGGTGGTGGTGCGGGCTGGGGCGGGCTGTACCCTGGCTGCGGCTGGAGCTGGAGCGGTCTGCGCGGCCGCGAGCGATCCGGCGAGGAGGAGAGCGGAAACTGGAATGGAATGACGGATAAGCATCGGCGGCCTTTGAAGAGCCTCCCCTCATTGTGCCTCAATGCAGGCGGACGGTGCTTGTTGTTGGACTGCGCGGCCGGGCAGCGGTGAGCGCGCCAGCAGGGTCGATGCAGGACGGCGCAGGGACTTAGATCCCCGCGCCGTCATTGTGATATCAACCGATTACGATTTGAGGCCCAGGGGCTACTTGATGCGCACGGTTGGCTCGACGGACATGCCGGGGCGGAGCAGGTGGTCCTTGTTCTGGCTCGGTTTGGTGAGGTCGATGCGAACGGGAATGCGCTGCACCACCTTGACGTAGTTGCCGGTGGCGTTTTCCGGAGGGAAGAGGCTGAGCATGGATCCGGTAGCGCCGCCGATTTCGGCGACCTGGCCGTCGTAGTCGCGGTCGTAGGCGTCTACGTGGATGACAGCGTGCTGGCCGATACGCATTTGCTGGAGCTGGGTTTCCTTGAAATTGGCGGTGACCCAGACATGGTTGAGGGAGACGAGGGTCATGAGGGCCTGGCCGATGGAGATGTTCTGCCCGGGCTGGACACTCTTGGTGGTGACGATTCCGGAAGTGGGTGCGTGGATCTGGCAGTACTGCAGATTCAGTTTGGCCTGGGCCAGCGCGGCGCGAGCCTGGGCGACGTCGGCGGCGGCCTGGTCGGCTCTGGCCTTCTCGATTTCAACCTGCTGTGGGGCTGTTCTGGCGTAGTTGAGGCTGGAGCGGGCCTGGATGACGCGGTCATGTGCGACGCGGACGGCATTCTGGGCGACGACGACGTCGGCCTGAGCTTCATCGACGGCAGCCTGATCGGCATCGGCTACAGCCTCAGCCGCGTCGTACTTCTGCCTGGAGATGATGTCCTTTTTGACCAGGGTGGTATAGCGGCGGAGATCGGCCTTAGCCTTTTTGTAATTGGCCTGGGCGGCGACGACGCGAGCCTGATCGGCTTTGAGCTGGTTTTCGGCCTCGGTGACGGATTCGAGCGCGGTTTGCACGCCGATGTTCGCGTTGTTGAGATTGGCGCCGGTGTTCACGTGCATGACCGGGACATTGACCCGGGCGGCTTCGTAGCGGGCTTCGGCGGCTTCGAGATTGGCTTCGGCGCGCTGGAGGGCGGTTTCGTAGACAGCGGGGTCAATCTGAACCAGAAGGGTGTGAGCCTTGACGTACTGGTTCTGCTGAACGAAGACGCCTTTGACGTGGCCCTGGATGCGGGAGCTGATCTGGACGATATTGCCGTTGATCTGGGCGTCGTCAGTCTCTTCGTAATAAGTGGAATGCCACCAGTAGAGAACGGCGCCGACGATCAAAGCCGCGACAACGCCGATAACGACAAACCGGCGGCGGGAACGCGGCTTTGGAGTCTCGGGCTGTTCCTCCTGGATTTCCTGTACGGACTGCTCGGATTCCTGCGCCACGCTTACTTTCCTCCCAAATAGTGCTGATAACTGGACTGGGCAACGCCGAGGGCGCGCGCCAGAGATAACTTGGCTATGTTTTGACGATAAACGCTGTCCACGTACCGCTCGTCGGCAACGGCAACGGCCTGCTGGGCCTGGGAAACGGCGAGATTATCTGAGACGCCGGCCTTGTAGCGCTGCTGGGCCTCGCTCAGGGCTTCCCTGGCGAGGGCGACGTTGCTTTTTGCGACCTGGACGAGTTTTTCGGACGTCCGGATATCGAGGATGCTGTCGCGGACATCGGCGGCGATCTGTCCGCGGAGATCGCTCAGTTTGGCTTTTTCCTGATCGAGCTGGGACTGGGCCATGCGGGCGTCGCCGCGCAGCTTCGCTTCCTCAAAAAGAGGCATATTGAGCGAACCGACGGCGTCACCGGTACCATGCGAATGCGCGAGGTTGATGCCGATATCGCCGTAGTCGCCGGAGAATTTCACGGTGGGCAGGCGCTCATCGGTGGCGGCCTTGCGAGCCAGCTCCGCGGCCTTGACGCGCTGCTCCAGAGCTTTGAGATCGGAGCGATTGGCGAGGGCTTCCTGAATGGCCTGTTGCGAGTCGAGGTGATTCAGGGGCTTGTAGGGCTCAGAGCTGGTCAGCCTGAATTTCTGGGCGAGGGGCAGGCCGATGGCGCGAGCGAGGGCGATTTTGTCCTTGGCGACGGCATTGCGAGCGGCGATCAGCGTCTGCTCTTCGCTCTGGTAGTCGACGCGGGCACGCAGCTCGTCGAGCATGGGGGAGACGCCGGCCTGATGGTTGGCAACGGCCTGATTGAGCGAGAGCTTCGCGGTGCTGACCTGGGCCTGGTCGGCTTTGACACGAGCCTGGTCGGCGATGACGGTGAGGTAGGCGTTGCCGACGGTGAGGACGACGAGATCGCGAGCATCCTGAGCGGAGAGCTTTGCGGCCTCAAAATTGTGTTTTTCCGCGAGGTAGTTGCGGAGGGAGGAGAGATCGAGCAGGGACCAATTGAGCGATCCGCGAATATCGGTGTAACCGTAGGGGCCGATGATGGCGGGAAAGCCGGGGATGCGGAGGCCTTCCGCCTGGAGGTCGCTTTCCTGGACGGCTTCCCGGGCGGTGGCCGTGACGGTGGGGAGCAGCGACTGCAGTTCCTCGAGGCGCTGGCCACGGGCGGTGGAGATGCTCTGCGTGGTCAGGATGAGCCCGAGATTGTGCTGAAGGCCGAGCTGCATGGCGTCAGCGAGAGACAAAGGCAAAACGCCAGGAGCGACTTTTTCTGTGGCGACACTGCCCTGGTAGGTGGAGGGGCCGATCTGAGGCTGCGGAATCTGGATGGGAGCGGAGGGGACGGCTACTGCGCCGGCGCCGGCCTCCTGGGCGAGAGCCGGCACAGCCGCCAGCAGAAGCGACGCCGCGAGCAGGCGCACGGCCGTCAGACGCGGGAGACAGGAATATCTGGAAACGCGAACAACAGCCTCCGGCACGAAAAAGAGCCCTTTCGTAGCAAACTGAGGGAGAACGAACTCCCGTTCAGGGTATGCAGTTTGGATGCGCCCTGCCGCGGAAAAAATTCAAAAGAATGTCTGAGATAAGACTAGCGGAAGGGCGCGTGACGCGGCATAGAAAAAGGTAACGAAGGGCGAATCGGCCGGCTGCGCTTAACCGAATCGGGCGGCAAAGTCAGTTTGAAGCATGAGCCGGGGGCGCGGCCTGGAGGAGCGAAGAGGCGAGGGAGCAGAGAGCCTGCCGGAAGAGGCCAGCGACGGCCTCGGGGGTCCAGCGCGCCGGTTTGGCGATGCGGTTGATGGAGGCTGCCGTGTCGGCATTGCTGCTGCCGAGGATGGCGCGCTGGACGAAGATGGCGCGCTGCGCCTGGGTGAGCTGATCGAGCCAGCCGCGCAGGCGGCCGCGGTCCTGACCGGAGGCCATCTGCTCCAGTTGCCCGGGAAGCAGGGGCGAGGAGTCGTCCTCCTCGATGCAGGGGGAAGGCTGGGTCACGACGGGAACATTGGCGAAGGACGCCGGATCGTGCTGCTGCATGATGGCGAGAGCGCCATCGAGAACCTGCTGGCGGACCATGGCCTTTGTTGCGCCGGGAGCGGCGCAGGGATCGATGGTGGCTTCGGCGACTTTGGTTTCGACGAGAGACAGCGCTTCGGATTCATCTCCGAGCAGCAGGGCGGCAAAGCGATACATCTCAAGAGCAGCGTCTTCGGCCTTCAGCAGCGTCGCTTCGCAGGGGTCGTTGCCGGGCTGATCGGAACACGAGGAATTCGTCATGATGTACCTCCCGCTGAATCTCTGAGCATAGTCTCGCCGAGAGAGAGAGGGGCGTCAACCGCAGCGCAGTGGGAAAGGTATTGGCCGCAGGGAGCGGCAATTCTGGTCATTGCGTTGATTCTTTTCATGCCTGGAAGGAGTCCGGCGATGCAAAAGCGGGGTAGTTGCTCATAGGATAGAGGTGGCGGGTGAGCGAACCCATGGCAAGACAATCCCAGCGCCCGAAGAGTCTGTTTCTCAGCCGCGACGAGTCGTGGCTGAAGTTCAACCGGCGTGTTCTGGAAGAGGCTGAGGACGGAACGAATCCGCTGCTGGAGCGGGTGAAGTTTCTGGCCATTACGGCGAGTAATCTCGACGAGTTTTTCGAGATTCGGGTTGCCGGGGTTCTGCAGCGGGTGGAGGACGGATACAACGAGGCGGCTCCGGACGGTAAGACACTGCGGGAGTCGCTGGAGGCGATGAAGGAAGAGACGCAGCGTTTTGTCGCCGACCAGTACCGCTGCTGGAACGAGGCGCTGCTGCCGGCGCTGCGGCACGAGCACATCCGCGTGCTGACGTGGGATGAGCTGGATGAGGATGCGCAGGCCGCGGCCACGGAATACTACCAGCGCGAAGTGGATCCGCTGCTGACGCCGATCACCATTGACCCGGCGCATCCCTT
>JAJZJJ010000208.1 GCA_021810175.1 Acidobacteriota bacterium
ATTTGGATTCGACGCTTTCAAGGCCGGCGATGTAGAGGAAGTTGGATTCGTAATAGTAGGTGAGGTAGCCTTCCATTTGCGCCGGGCTCATGCCGCCGTAGGGTTGCGCGACGTAAATAACGGGCATGTTGAGATTGGGGAAGATATCCATCGGCATGCGCATGAGCGAAAGGATGGAGCACAGGGCGACGGCGATGACCGCGATGAGAACCGTGATGGGCCGCCGCAAAGCAGCGTGAGTGAGCCACATGGACTAGTGCCCTCCCTGGGGCATGGCGTTGGCGGTGTTGAGGAACGGCGTGAGATTGCCATTGGCGGCAGCAAGGCCGGCGAGGGCGCGCCAGATGCGGAGACGGGCAAGGGAGTCGTCGGTTTCTGCCTGCGTAAGAAGGCTCTGCGCTTCGGCGACGTCGACGATGGTTCCAAGCCCGGCGCGGAAGCGCGCGACGGCCTGCGTTTCACTCTGGCGGGCGGCGGCGAGTTCGGTGGGCGTATTTTCCGCCACGCGGCGGGCACCCTCAAGCTGTGCGAGAGCCGCCTGCTGCTGGCCGGTAAGCACCTGCATGGTCTGTGCGTAGAGGGCTTCTTCACCACGGCGCTTTGAGAGTTCCACCTTTTTGCGCTCGCGAATGGAGAAGATGCTGGTGAGGTCCATCTGCGCGGTGAGGCCGGCTTCCCAGTTGTAAGCGGTGAAGGTGAGTCCTGCGCCGCCGGGTTCGACTTCGCCAGTTGGGGTTTCACCGCTGCCGCGCCCTGAGATCAGCGCGGAGGTGGTGAAGTGCGGGAAGTAGGAATGATTGAGGACACGGATGCGTGCCTTTTCTTCTTCCACACGGGCCAGCTGCGTGACGGCGGCGGGGTGTGCGGCGAGCGGCAGGGCAGCTCCGGCCTGGGCTGGCGGCAGGGCAAGAAATGGTCCGGGGACAATTTCGATGCTTTCTCCGGCCAGGCCAACCATTTGCGCCAAAGCGATGCGGGCGACCTGGCTGTTCTGTTGCGCTTCAATGAGGCGGGTGCGGGCGGCGGCGAGCTCGGCGTCGGCGCGGGAGGCGTCTGCGCCGGGGCGCAGGTGCGCATCCACCAGCGCATGCACGGAGCGGCTGAATACCTGGCGACGGTTGACGTCGGCCTGGGTTGCGGAGACACGCTGTTCCTGAGCGAGGAGGGCCAGCGACGCCTCGGCGACGGCGGAAGAGACGCCGAGACGGGTGAGTGCCACCTGTGCCTCGGTTCGGTTTTCCGTAGCAATGGCGGAGCGGACCTGCGAGCGCCGGTAGCCGAAGTCGAAGGGGTCCCATGAGAGGAGCAGGCCCGCGCCGGAGGTCCAGAAGGGACGGTTGGCGTGCGGGGTGACGCTGCCCTGCGTGCCGGTAAGGATGGTGGGGTTTTGCGGGAGCAGAACGCCGAGCACGCTTTCGCGGCTGCCACGGTCCACTTGCCAGACGCCGTTGAGGCTGGGGATATAGCTGGTTTTGGCGAGGCCTACACCGGCGCGGGAAGCGTTGTATTGTTCGAGGGCGGCGCGTACGGCGGGATAATTGGCGAGTGCGTAATCGACCGCCTGCTGGACGGTCCAGTGCCTGACGGCGCCGTCTGCGGACGGCGTCGGCTGCTGCTGCGCCAGGGATGGCACGGCCGCAAGGCAAAGGATGCCGGCGGCGAGACCAGAAAATATTCTGTTGAGCTTCATCTGCTGAGTGATCCACATAGGGTGCGTATCTGAAGTTCCTCTGCGCTGCTATCCAGCCGAAGGAGCAATTCCTCTCCGGCCGGATGGGGGGAGATTTCCGAAAGCCGTTGGCGGGCTGCGCCGCGACGTCTGCCGCGGTGGTGATCCACTCCATCGGGATGAACTGCAAACATCTGCATCAGCGAGATGCCTGCAGTTACGGTTCGGAAAATCTTCGAAGTGCGCTCCCCGGCTACCAGGGGGGCAGCAAGCCAGTTGAGTCAAGGGTCCTGGCATGCATCCCGTTGTAATCCGGGAGCTATGCCAAGCCTTTTGACCAGCGAGCTGATGCAAGGCCGGAAGCAGTGGAGCGTGAATGAGCGAGGAGATTAGAAGGTAGGAGGAGCGCGTCCCGAGGGCTGGAATACGCGGTAGGATTCGCGTGCTTCGCGCGAGGGATAGAGGCGTGCAAAGGTGACAGTGGGTTGCCCCGAATGCACAGCCGCCGCTTCGATGCCGGGCCGCCGGTGCTGACTCTGTGGGATTTCCCGGTCGTCAGTATCGAAGGTTCTCAGGCGGTGCTGGATGGCGGTTGCGTCGATGAGCGCCGCCTGAACGCGAAGTGCGCAATCCGTGTCCGCCGGGCCGGCGTAAGCCGAAGGTATCTCAGGCGGCGAGGCGAAAACCTGCGCCGGGGTCTGATCGGCTGGAACCTGGGAGATCTCCTGAGCCGCAAGCCAATGGGGCGCACCCAGCAGCAGAACTGCCAGGCATAGCCACCACAGATTTTGGCGCAGCGTACGCAAAATAACGGCTCCTGAGTAAATTGACTTTAATTTACCGCAGTTTGATTCAGGTTACGGGAAATTATTTGCGTGTAACTCCCTGCGGGGTTCGAGAATCCGGCCAACCGGGGCAAAACCTGCCCCAAAGTGGGGTAATCCATAAGATGCGGAATTAGAGGTGGCGGCTGAAGTTATTTGTGGTCATAAAAAGGGTGGTTACGGGTGGGAAAGAAAGCGGTAGGCGCCGGATTGGACGCGGAAGACCTGGTCGGCGCCACTGGCGCGGAGCCAGTTGACGCCGGGCGACTTCGGGGCCGGGCGACCGGATTCGGTGATGGCAGAGGGGCTGGAGCCGGGAACGTAGACGAGCGCGGTTTGCCCGACGGGGACAGTGACGGCGATCCTGGTGCTGGTGGCCGAGTGATGCCAGTCGATGGCGATGCGTCCGAGGGCGGAATCGTAGGAGGCTCTGGCCGAGGCGATGCCGCTGGCGAACTCCGGCCGGAAGACGATCTGCCTGCCCCTGGGGCGGGCAAGGTTGAATTGAAGGCCGGCGAGGCCGCGATAGAACCACTCCTCGGCATGGCCGAGCATGAAATGATTCTGCGAGTTGGCGCGATTTGCATTCCAGGCCTCGGTGAGCGTGGTGGCACCCATCTTCAACTGATAGGCGTAGCTCGGCGGGGTGGTCTGGGAGAGCATGGCGCAGATGACATCGCCGCGGCCGTCCTCGCGCAAGGCTTCGAGTACATAGTGGAAGCCGACGTCGCCGGCGGTGAGGTGGTTGTCGTGTGCGCGGATATTGGCGACGAGGTTCTTGAGCACCGCCTTGCGGCGGTTGCGGGGGACGAGACCGACGGCGAGTGACATGCCGTTCGCGGTTTGACTGCCGCGATCGTACTCGTTGGTGGCGGGGTGGAAGATCTCACGGTTGTAGCTGGCCTTGACCCTGGCGGCCAGCGACTTGTAGCGGGCGGCGTCTTGCGGCTTGCCGAGCAGCGTGGCGATTCTCTGCATTACGGTGAGGTCACGGTAATACGTAGCCGTGGCGGTTACCTTCATGCCAGTGAGCTGTGCGTATCCCGGCGGCCTGGGCCCCATGTCATACCAGTCGCCGAGGCCTTCACTGAGAATATGGTCTTTGGCTTCGCGGCCCAGATAGTCGAGGTACGCCTGCATGGTGGCGTAGTGCGCGGAGAGGATGCCGATGTTGCCGGTGAAGCGGTAGTCGGTCCAGGGGCTGAGAATGGCGGCGCTTCCCCACTCGGGCGAGTCAAGAAAGCCGCCGGTGAACTTTACGTACTCAGGCGCGATCTCCGGGACGAGGCCGTCAGCGCGTTGCGCCTCGGAGATGTCGCTGGCCATTTTTTCGTAGAGGGTGTTCAGGTTGTAGTTGTAGAAGAGCGCGACGCCCATGAGGTGGGTCTGCTCGAGCCATCCCAGTTTTTCGCGATGCGGGCAATCGGTGAGGATGCTCTGCGTGTTGCTCCGGATGGCCATATCGATGAGGCGATGGATGCGGTCGAAGAGAATGTCAGACGTATAGAAGCTGCCCACCGGCTGCGCAGAGGAATGCACGAATTCGCCGCTCAGCGCCAGCACGCGGGGGTGAATCTTTGATCCGGGGGCGGGGATGGTTTCCACCTGGACGTAGCGGAATCCGGTATAGGAAAAGCGCGGATGCCAGCGCTCGATGCCGCGACCGTTGAGCACGTAGGTGAACCAGATGGGCCCGCCGCCCATGCTGCGCTGTGTGACAGTCCCGTTCTTGTGCAGGAGCTCGCCGGGAATGAGCTTGACGCGGCTTCCGGCCTGTCCGGCGACGGTAATGTCTGGCCATCCTGAAAAATTCTGGCCGAGATCGTAGACGGTGAGGCCGGGCCTGGGGTGCGTGATGCGTACCGGATGGTAAATGTGCATGATGCGAATCGGGGGAATACGCTGCGCCTGCAGTGCGCCGCCCGGTCCCTGGGTGACGATGGCGTGCGCCCAGGCGCTGTCATTGAGGGCGAGCTTGTCCCAGTTGGGATGGATGCGCGCGTCGAAGTCTTCGCCGCCGTAGGTCTGAGAAAAGATGACCGGGCTCTTCGCAGCCTTCCAGTGAGGGCCGGTTGCGATGGTCTGAGTGCGGCCATCCGTAAATGTAACCATCAACTGTGCAATTAGCTTGGGAGGGCCGAAGGTTCCCTGAAATTTCTGATAGCGGCCGGGTGTTTTTGGCACGTTATACATGCCGTTGCCCAGCAGAACGGCGATGACATTCTTGCCCTGGCGGAGTTCGCGGGTGACGTTAAAGGTGTTGTAGAGAACAGTTTTGCGGTAGTTCGTCCAGCCGGGATTGAGCACGCTTTGCGTGACCGGCATGCCATTGAGATGTGCGTCGTACTGACCCAGCCCGGAGATAAAGAGCAAGGCTTGTTGGATGTGTCCGTGAAGGCGGAAGTCGTCGCGGAAGAGCGGGAGCGCGGCCGCGGATTTTATGGGGTTGCCCCACATGACTTCATGGCCGGCCGTGATCCATTGCGCTTTCCAGTCGCTGGACTTCAGCAGTCCCATGGTGAAACTCTGCGGCGCGCTCCATGCGGATGGGTGGCCGTTCTGGTCCCAGAGTCGCAGCTTCCACCAGTAAGTGGTATGCGCGTGCAGCGGTTGTCCACCGTAGGCATGATGCAGGCCGGAAGAGCCAGTTATCCGGCCCGTGTTCCACATGTTGCCATCGTTGCGGGCGAGATCTGCCGGCGACGAGGCGACGAGCAGTTGCCAGGCAGTCTGACGAAGGCCGCGTGCTCGGGCTTGGGTTGCGACGGGGATCCAACTGAATGCGGGAGCAGCGGTCTGCACGCCGAGGGGATTTGTGCGCGCGTCACAGCGCAGTGCGGAGGGGCGAATGGTTGCTGTGTACTGGGCGGCGCAGGCGATGCCTGGCGAGCAGAGAAGGGCGAGCGCGAGGGCGACGCCGGCAAGGCGCGCGAAGCGGTGGGCATGCGGAGCGGCATTTTGCATGGTATGAGACCTGCGCAAAGCAGAGGCGCTGGCCTGCTTCGACTGGCCGCAGGCTAGAGTGTTGACAGGGTACATGTCAATAGACAATTGTTTTCTCTCATGGAGTTACTTTGTTCTCCGCATCAAGATTTCCGTTCCGTGTGGCCGCAGACGAAGCGGCTCGCGGCGATTGCTGCCACATTTGCAATTGCCGCGATTCCGGCCAGCGCGGCGCCATCGAAGCATTACGAAGAGGTGCTCCAGAAGAGGCTCAACGAAGTGAACGCGGTGATTGCGCGAGGGCCGTACCAGGCTAACTGGAATTCGCTCGAGCGGTGGAGGACGCCGGAATGGTTTCGCAACGCGAAGTTCGGGATCTTCATTCACTGGGGCGTGTACTCGGTTCCGGCGTTTCAGAACGAGTGGTATTCGCGGAACATGTACATCCGGGGCAGTCTTGCGTACAAGCACCAGATTGCGACTTATGGGCCCGAATCGAAGTTCGGATACAAGAATTTCATTCCGATGTTCACGGGTAGCCACTTCGATGCGGAGGGATGGAGGTCGTGAAGGGAAAGAGTGT
>JAJZJJ010000209.1 GCA_021810175.1 Acidobacteriota bacterium
CGATGCTCACAAATTCGTCCGCGGCATTGAAGACCAGATCCGCCGCGAACTCCCCGAGGTCAGTTCCGTCCTCACCCATATCGAGAATGAACCCGCCACTATCGAGCACGCCACCACTGTCGCCGACGATCGCCACATGGAGTATCTGCTTCGCGCCGCCGCCCGCACCCTGCCCGAAATCATCGACATCCATGAAGTCCACATCGGCCGCATCGGTGAGAAAATTTCTCTCTCCTGCCACTGCACCCTCCCCGACGAGTTGCCAATGCAACGCGTGCACGAGATCATCACGCTCCTCGAAGACCGCTTCAAGTCCCGCTGCCCAGATGTCGACCGCGTCTTGATTCATCCCGAGCCCCGGACCGACAATCAGCACATATAACGAACCCCACCGGAGACCCCCATGATCGCAAGCGCTGTTTGGCAACAGGAATCCCTCTTCGACGGCCTATCTGACAGCGGCCACACCCTCCACTTCGACAGCTCCGCCGAGCACACCCATGGCATGTCTCCCATGGAATCCGTCCTCACCGCGCTTTGCGGCTGCACTTCCGTCGATGTCGTCAGCATCCTCAGGAAGAAACGCGAACCCATCACCGGCCTCACCGTCTCGGCTGAAGCCGAACAGGCTCCCGATCCGCCGCGCGTCTTCACCCGCATCCATCTCACCTACACCGTCAGGGGAAACGTTTCTCGCAAAGCCGCTGAAGACGCCGTATCCCTCTCCAAAAACAAATACTGTTCCGTCTCCAAAATGCTCGAACACTCGGTCAAAATCGACTACTCCATCCAGATCAACGGAGACAACGTTTGACCTCGCTGTTCCGCACGCTCGGCACCTTGCTCCTGCTTGCCGTCGTCGCACTCGCCTCGGCCCTGCTTACCATGCAGCTCGTCATTCACAGCGCTGAGGTTACCGTGCCCGACCTCAAAGGCAAAACCCTGGCGGAAGCTCACCGCGTCGCCGCCTCGCTCCATCTCGACATCCGCGTCGCCAACCACCTTTACTCATCCACCATCCCCGCCGGCCGCGTGCTCAACCAGGCACCCGGGCCCGGCGTCACCGTGCGCTCCGGTTGGCACATGCGCATCACAGAAAGCCTCGGCCCGCAAACCGTCACCATCCCCGCGCTCACCGGCGAGCCCGACGGCATCGCCATACAGCAAATCCACCAGTCCGGCCTCCAGCTCGGCCGCCTCGCCTACCTGCCCACTTCCGCCGCACCCTCCGGTACCGTCATCGCGCAAAGTCCCCGGCCCAACGCACAAGGCGTCTCCAGCCCGCGCGTACAACTTCTCATCGCCACGCCGCCCATGCCTGATTCCACCTCAGGCTTCGTCATGCCCAGCCTCGCTGGCCGCAATCTCGCCAGCGCGCGAGCCCTTCTCGCTCACGCCGGCCTCAAGCTTGTATCTGTAAAAAGAATTGCCGCAGGCATTCGTCCCATCGGCAGCGTTGCTTCCACTGCGCCTCCGCAGGCGCCCATCGTGCCCGGCTCCGTCATCGCGCAAACGCCATCCTCCGGCTACCGCGTCCAGCCCGGCGATACCGTCACTCTCACAGTGGCAAAATAATCGAAATCAATTGAGGGAAGACTTCCCCTCACACTCGCTCGAGCACCGCTACAAAAAAACCATCGCATGGATGCACGCCCGGCAGCGTTCGCAGGAATCCATCTGTAACCGCATGACGCACCATTTCCTCGCCGCCCTCCGCGAACATCCTCGCCTCGCTCATCTGGTCGAGCACTTGATCCACCGAAACTACCCGCAATTCCGCCTCTGCCACGACCGCACGCACCACATCTTCGTTTTCTTCCGGCTCCAGCGAGCACGTCGAATACACCACACGCCCACCCGTCCGCACCGCGCCAGCCGCAGACTTCAGAATCGCCTTCTGCCGTGCCTGCTGCCGCTGCACCTCCGCCGCATCCACCCTCCAGCGAATCTCCGGGTTCCGCGCCATCGTTCCCGTCCCGCTGCACGACGCATCGCACAAAATCAAGTCGTAATCCGCCCCATCCTTCAGCGTCGTCGCGTCCCCCTGCACGCACGCCACCTGTTTCGCATACGCCTTCAGGTTTCGCCGCATCGCCTCCAGCCGTCGCGGCCTCACTTCCATCGCCGTAATCCTCGCCTTCGTCAGCCGCTCCGCCAGAATCGCCGTCTTCCCGCCCGGCGCCGCGCACGCATCCAACACCTTTAGCGCCTCCGGCATCGCGGCCGCCGCAATTTCCGCCACCAATTGCGACCCCTCATCCTGCATTCGCGCGCGCCCTCGTTGAAATGTACCCGTGCGGGTTACATCCCCCTTCACCACCCTCGCCGCACCGGCCAACAGCTCGCCCGAAGCGCATTCCACGCCCTCAATCTCCAGCTCCTGCAACGCGAACGGATCCTCCAGTCGCAGCGCTGCGGTGCTTTCGTGCTGGTTATAGTTACATATTGTCTTGACCGCTTCGGTTCCGTAAAACCGCCGCCAGCGCTCCACCATCCATGCCGGATGCGCCGTCTCCGCGTCCTGCCCCGTACCCTTCGGCATTGCCGCAATCTTCCGTAGAAGCGCATTCACCATGCCCGCCGCGCCGCGCTCCTCGGTCTGCTTCACAAGCTCCACGCTGTCGTTCAGCACCGCGTGCGCCGGCACGCGATCCAGGTGCAGCAACTGAAACGCCCCCAGCCGCAGCGCCGTCAGCACCGGCAAAGCCAGTTCCTGCTCCGGCCGCGCCAGCAACGGACGCACCACCGCATCCAGCGCCATCTGCCAGCGCAGCGTTCCCATCACCATCGTTGTCGTCAGATTTCTGTCCTGCGCACTGAGCGCATTCACCTGCCGGGATCGCAACAGCTCATCGCTGTGCCCATCGCTCGCCGCCACCCGCTGCAGCAGCTCAAACGCAACCAGTCGTGCCGGCGCAATCATCGCCGCTCACATTCCCAGGCGCATGCCGCTCTTGAGCGCATGCCCGCGCAGAAAATCTGCTGCTGTCATCCGCTTCTTGCCCTCAAGCTGCAGTTCGAGAATTTCAATCGCACTCCCGCCTCCGCACGCCATCATCAGCCGTCCATGCTCCACGCGAACCATACCTGGTTCCGCGCCCGCAGTGCCCTCCGCCAGCTTCATACGGTGCACCGTCAGCTTCTTGCCGCCCAGCATCGTCCATGCGCCCGGCCACGGATAAAAACCACGCCACCGGTTATAAATCACCGAGGCATGATCGCGCCCAAAATCCATCCGACCGTTCTCACGCGTCAGTATCGGAGCCAGCGTCGCCTGCGAATCATCCTGCTTCTGCGGAACAATCGTGCCCGCTTCCAGCCCGGTAAGGGTCTCCACCATCAACGGCGCGCCCATCTCTGCCAGCAACGGAAACAGCTCCTGCGCCGTCACATCCGGCCCAATCGCCATCTCTTTCTGCAGCAGCATGTCGCCCGTATCCAGTCCCTCGGCCAGCAACATCGTCGTCACGCCCGTCGCCGTCTCGCCCATCGCCACAGCCCACTGGATCGGAGCCGCTCCGCGATACTTCGGTAACAGTGACGCATGCAAATTCAAATTCCCGAACCGCGGCAAATCCAGCATCCACTTCGGAATGATCCGCCCATACGCCACCACCACAATGGCATTGGGTTGAATTGCCTCCAGTTGTGCCCGAAATTCCAGATTGTTTTTGATTTTCTCTGGCTGAACCACCGGAATCCCGGCTTCCCGCGCCGTCACCTTCACCGGCGGTTCCACCACCTGCATGCCGCGCCCGCTTGGACGATCCGGCTGCGTGACCGCCAGCGCCACTTCGTGTCCTGCGCCCAGCACAGCCTTCAGCGTCGGAACAGCGAAAGCCGGCGTGCCGCAGAATACCAGTTTCATGCTTACCACTCGCCGGTGCGCTGCAGCTTGCGTATGCGCCGCAGAATCAGATCGCGCTTCAGCCCGCTCAGCCGGTAGATAAACAACACCCCGTCCAGGTGATCGATCTCATGCTGGAACGCGCGCGCCAGCAGCTCCTCGCCTTCCATCTCAAACCACTCGCCGTCCAGATTCTGCGCCTTCACCTTCACCTTGGCAGCCCGCACGACCTTCTCGCGAATCTCCGGTAAACTCAGGCAGCCTTCTTCTTCGTATTGCCGCCCCTGCGTCTCAATCACCTCCGGATTCACCAGCACAATCTTCTCGTCCGGCTTCTCCTTGTTGCTCAGGTCGATCACCGTCAGCCGCTGCCCCACGCCAATCTGCGGAGCCGCAAGCCCTATGCCCTTCGCCGCATACATCGACTCGAACATGTCATTTGCCAGCGTGCGCAGTTCGTCGTTGAACTCCGTTACCAGCTCGGTCGGGCGCTGCAAAATCGGATCGGGATACTTAACAATTGGTCGAATCATCTCTTAAAACTTACGAATCTGCTCCAGGTAACCATCATAGTTACGCTTCAGTTCCCGCAGCGAATCGCCTCCAAATTTCTCCAGCAGTAGACGCCCAAATGCCAGCGCAACCATCGATTCAGCCGCCACCCCCGCCGCCGGAACCACGCACACGTCGCTGCGTTCGTATGCCGCCTTCGTCTCTTCACGAGTATCAAACCGCACCGACGCCAGCGGCTGCCGCAGCGTCGAAATCGGCTTCAGATATCCGCGCACAATCACATCCTCGCCATTGGAGATGCCGCCCTCAATCCCCCCGGCGTTATTCCGCTCGCGCGTAAACCGCGTGTGCCGGTGCGCTTCGCCCTCTGCTGCATATCCAATCGCATCATGGACAGCCGATCCCAGCGAAGCCGCCGCCGTCACGCCCCGGCCAATCTCCACCGCCTTCACCGCCTGCAGTGACATCACCGCTTGCGCCAGTATGCCGTCCAGCCGCTCATCCCAGTTCGCGTAGGTTCCAATTCCCGCCGGAGCGCCGTGAACGATCACCTCAAACACGCCGCCGATCGTATCTTTGGTCAGCAGCGCCTGATCTACCTCGGCCTTCATCTTTGCCTCGGTGTCTGCGTCCACGCAGCCCAGCATCACTTCGTCTCTTTCATACAGGACAACAATCTCTTCCCACTTCACCTCGCGCTGCAGCTCGGTCGAGCCTACACGAATCACATGACTCAGCACGTCAATGCCAAGCTCCTTCAGCAGCAGCTTCGCAATCGCACCCGCGGCCACGCGCGCCGTCGACTCCCGCGCCGAAGCTCGCTCCAGCACATACCGCGCTTCCGGGAAGTCATACTTCAACGCGCCCGCCAGGTCCGCATGTCCCGGCCTCGGCGAAACCACGCCGTTATGCTTCTCCGGATCGCCCGTCTCCACTGGCAGCACATCGGTCCAGTTCTTCCAGTCGCGATTCGCAATCTCCATTGCTATCGGCGAACCAATCGTGTGCCCGTGCCGCACGCCGCTCAAAAAATGCGCCGTGTCCTGTTCAATGCGCATTCGTCCGCCGCGCCCGTAACCCTGCTGGCGGCGCCACAGTTCGCGGTTCACATAATCCTGGTCTATTGGAACTCCGGCCGGCATGCCGGAAACCAGGGCAATCAGGCTCTCGCCGTGAGATTCCCCGGCAGTCGAAAATCGAAGCATAGGCGTTCAATTCGATTGTAGATGATTTTCCTTGCGTGCCCCTCGCGGCACCGCTACTTGCCCGCAATCCACGCGTACTGCGCGGCCGTCAGCGGAACCACCCCCAGCCGCCCCTGCTTGACCAGCGGCGAATCCGCAAATAGCTTCAGCGTCTTCATCTCCGCCAGCGTGCGCGGCGTCTTCAGCTTCTTCACAAACTGGATCCGCACTTCCGGCACCTTGGGATTCTCCGCATTCACCGCCACGCACTTCGCCAACCCAGCCGCGCAGCGCTCGTTCCCCGTGTGATAAATCACCAGCATCTCGCCCACCGGCATCCGCGCCAGGTATCCCACCGCCTGCGGATTGGCAACGCCATCCCACACCGTATCGCCGTCGCGTTGTAAATCATCGATTGAATACACGTCCGGCTCAGTCTTCAAAAGGTAGGCCATTCGGAGTC
>JAJZJJ010000210.1 GCA_021810175.1 Acidobacteriota bacterium
CTCCCATAGGCCGCAGTCTGGTGGGAAAGCGAGTGGGCGATGTGGCCACGGTAGTTACGCCCAATGGCAATCGTGAACTGGAAGTTCTGGAACTCATTACAATTTACGACGATCTCCCGGAATGACTGCAGTGTACGTTGACTGCTTAATCCAATGACCTGGACAAGCGCATTCGGAAAAGGTTGCGGCGTCATTCTGCAAAGGATCGTGGACGGACTTGCGCTTACGCGCATTTCGCCGAATGTGCTCACGTTTATGGGCCTGGTGATCAACACCGGGGCCGCTTTCCTGTTCGGCTACGCCAACGCGCAGAACAACGTGAAGATGTTCGCATTCGCCGGCCTGGTCATCATCGGCGCGGGCATCTTCGACATGGTGGACGGACGGGTTGCCCGCCAGACCCAGCAGGTGACGGTATTCGGCGCATTTTTCGATTCCGTGATCGATCGCTATTCGGACGTAGCCCTGTTCTTCGGCCTGCTGGTGTACTATGCGCGGGGAAACCGCTTCTTCTACGTGGTGCTGGTCGCGTTTGTGATGGTCACCTCGGTGATGGTCAGCTATACCCGCGCGCGTGCGGAGGCCCTGATCGGCGCCTGCAAGGTCGGCTTCATGGAAAGGCCGGAGCGGGTCGTCCTGGTCATCATCGGCGCCCTGTTCAATCGCTGGGGCGCAATGGCGCCCGTGCTTTGGGTCCTCGCGGTGCTCTCGACGGTCACCGTCATTCATCGCATTCGCTACACCTATGAACAGACGCGGCACCTGGCGCCGATTCGTTGAATCGTTTTCAGGCTTTCTCATCTAAGTTTTCGGGCTTTCTCTGATAAGGGCAATATGGACGTCAATTCCAAAGTCGCACCGGTTCTTCTTGTGCATGGCGGCGCCTGGGCAATTCCTGAGGACATGGTGCAGGCGCATCGCGATGGCGTGGCTCGCGCGCTGGCGGTGGGATATGCCGCGCTCGAGAAAGGCGCATCCTCCGTGGATGCGGTCGAAGCCTCGGTTGCCGTCATGGAAGATGACGAAACCTTCGACGCGGGCCGCGGCAGCTTCCTCACCAGGGATGGACGCGTCCAGCTCGATGCCCTCCTGATGGACGGAGCGACCCTGCGCGCCGGTGGAGTGGCTTGCGTGGAGCGCTTGCGCAACCCCATCCATGCAGCGCGGCTGGTGCTCGACAAGAGCCCCCACATTTACTTTGTCGGCCCCGGAGCCGAGGCCTTTGCCGCCGAACACGGCATGCCGCTCATCGATAACTCTGAGCTGGTGGTGGACCGCGAGCGGAAGCACCTTGCCATGGCCCAGCGGATGGAACGCGAGGGCCTGCCGGATGCCACCTTTGCCGGCGGAGGATTTCTATCTCACGATACCGTCGGCGCAGTGGCGCTCGATGCGAACGGCAATCTTGCGGCCGCAACCTCCACGGGCGGCACCTTGAACAAAGCTCCCGGACGGGTTGGAGATTCCTCGCTGATCGGCTGTGGCTGCTACGCGGACAACCTCTCAGCGGCCGTTTCGCTTACCGGCTGGGGTGAGCCGATGATGAAGCTGGTGCTCGGCAAATGGGCTGTCGACCGGGTCCAGCAGGGTACACCCCCAGCTTTGGCTGCGGAAGAGGCAATTTCCTATCTCTACCGCAGGCTGGGCGGTCACGGCGGCATTATTCTGCTTGGACCTAAGGGCAGGTTTGGAGTGGCCCACAACACTCCACGAATGGCGTGGGGCGTGCATACCTCCCGGGGTGCGGAAGTACACATGGGCGGCAACACCGTATAGCCCTATTGCCCCGTTGATCGAAGCATGGGGACGGACCGGGCCCTCCATTCCACATTGGCTCGACCCAAAGATTGGACCTGGTAACCTGATGGGCCTTCAGGCTTTCGACAGCGCCCCCCGGACCAGCTCGCTGACCAGTTTGCCGTCGGCGCGGACACCGGCGGCCTGGATCTTTGCCTGCACCGCTTTCATCACGGTGCCCATGTCTTTCTGGCTGGGCCGCTGACCGGCGGCGGACATTTCGGCAATCGCCTCGTCCACCATGCGGCGAATCTCCGTTTCGTCCGCGGCCTTCGGCATGTAGCTCTCAATGATGGGAATTTCCGCGGCTTCCTTCGCCGCCAGTTCCGGGCGATTGCCTTTGGTGAACTGCTCGATGGAGTCGCGGCGCTGCTTCAACATCGTCACCAGAATCTGCGCAGCCTCGGCGTCGGTCAGCGGAGCTCGCTTGTCGATCTCCTTGTTCTTGAGCGCGGTTTTCATCATCCGCAAGGTGGACAGGCGCTCGGCGTCCTTCGACTTCATGGCTGCGACCATGTCGTTCTGTACTCTTTCGGTCAGACTCATTGCGTTCCTCGCTGTCCCTCTTCATAATGAAGAGTTTCAGTATATAAAATACGGCCGTCCGGCATTTTAAAGCAGGATCTACAGATATGTTCCGCAAAACACGCCTTTTTACTCCAGGACCGACCCCTTTGCTGCCCGCCGCGCAGTTCGCGATGGCCGCAGCCGACGTGCACCACCGTACGCCGGAGTTCCGCGCAATGTTTCAGCGTGTGCTCGGCCAACTGCGCGCCTTTGTGGGCACGCAGAATGAGGTCATCGTACTGACCAGCTCCGGCACCGGCGCAATGGAAGCGTCTGTGTCCAATCTGACCTCTCCGGGCGACCGGGTGCTGGTGCTGACGGCCGGAAAATTCGGCGAGCGCTGGAGCGCGCTGGCCAAGGCCTTCGGTTGCCAGGTGGATGTGGTGAACGCGCCCTATGGCGAAACATTTTCGATCGACGCGGTGCGGGACGCGCTTCATCCCGGCACACGCGCCGTGTTCATGCAGGCGACCGAGACCTCCACGGGAGTGCGCCATTGCGTGCCCGCGGTCGCGGAACTGCTGCGCTCCGGCGGCAGCGAAGCGTTGCTGGTGGTTGACGCCATCACCGGGCTGGGGACCACGCACCTGGACATGGATGGCTGGGGCGTCGATGTGCTGATCGGCGGATCGCAGAAAGCTGTGATGATTCCGCCGGGACTTGCCTATCTCGCCGTAAGCGAGCGGGCATGGAAGCGCATGGAGACCACCAAAAATCCGCGCTACTACTTCGATCTTCGCAAGGAGCGCAAGGTCGCGGCCAAAGGCGAGTCGGCCTACACACCGGGAGTCGCGCTGATTGCCGGTCTGGGCGCTGCGCTCGACTACATTGCCGCGCAGGCCGAAGGCGACCTGGCGCGCGGACGCGAACTGCTGGTGGACAATGCCGAACTGTGCGCCGCGATGACGCGCGCCGCCGCTCGCGCCATGGGGATGCGGCTGTTTGCGCCCGTCGCGCCGGCTGCTGCCGTTACCGCTCTGCTGGCTCCGGAGGGCGTGGATTCCGGCGTGATCGTGAAGGAATTGAAGTCCCGCTTCCGCGCCGTCATCACCAACGGACAGGGCGAAATGCAAGGCAAGATCTTCCGCATTGCTCACTTGGGTTACTTTGATCCGCTCGACACGCTGGCCCTGGTCGGCGCACTGGAACACGTGGTGGTGGACTCCTTGCCTGCTTCGAACTTCAAGCTGGGAGCTGCCTTGACCGCGGCCCAGCAGGTCTACGCGGAAGCCAGCCGTAACGGCGGCAAATCGAGTGACCCCGAAGCCACTTGCGCCTGCGGGCGCCGGAAAGACGAGTGCGCACGGAAGCAGGTTGCCTCCGCGTCGCGCTGAGTTTTCCCGTGGAGTTCTCAAAGCGGCGAGAAATCCCAGGTTTCGGAAACTGGACCTGGGACACTCCGGCAAATCTTCAATCCCGCCTTCGCTGTGCGAAGTCAGGTTACCCAAAGCGACTCTGGTGAACTCAAAACAGAGCAGACAGGAAAATTCATGAAAGTAGTCCTAGCCGAGAAAGTCTCCGCCGCGACCGCGGCGGTGTTCGCCGATGGCGGCGATTGGAATGTGGTGACCCACGACCAGATCAAGAACGGCCTGGCGGCTGAACTGGCGGATGCGGACGCGCTCATTGTGCGCTCCGCCGTTCAGGTGGACAATGCTCTGCTGGAACATGCTCCCAAGCTGCGTGTTGTCGGACGCGCCGGTGTCGGCGTGGACAACATCGATACGGACGCAGCTACACGGCGCGGAGTGGTTGTGATGAACACTCCCGGTGGCAATGCGATTGCCGTCGCCGAGCTCACCATGGGCTTGATGATTGCCCTTGCGAGAATGCTGCCGCGCGCCAACGCCACCATGCATGCGGGCAAGTGGGAGAAAAAATCTCTGCAGGGCTCGGAGCTGCGAGGGAAAACACTTGGCATCGTCGGCATGGGACGCATTGGGCTGGAAGTCGCGCGGCGGGCCCGCAGCTTCGGCATGGAGCTGATCGGCCACGATCCGTTCGTTTCCGCCAAACCGAAGGAGCGCGCAGCCATCGCTCGCGAATATGGCGCGACCCTTACCTCGCTCGAAGATGTCCTGCGGCGGGCCGATTACCTGACCCTGCACGTGGGGTTGACTCCGGACACCGAAGGCATGCTGAACGCGACCGCGCTGGCCAGCATGAAAAAGGGGGTCCGCATCGTCAACTGCGCACGCGGCGAACTGGTGGTGGAGGAAGCGCTGGCGGAAGCGGTGCGAAGCGGCCATGTTGCCGGCGCGGCGCTCGACGTCTTCCGCAAGGAGCCCCTCAAAGATTCTCCGTTCTTCGAACTCGAGAATGTGATTCTGACGCCGCACATCGCCGGTTCCACCGGTGAGGCGCAGGAGGCGGTCGGCATTCAGATCGCCGAGCAGGTGCGCGCCTATCTCATGACCGGCGTGGCCCAGAACGCGGTCAACTTTCCATCGCTTTCCTACGAGGAATATACGGCGATGGCGCCTTATCTCGAACTGGGCGAGCGGCTGGGAAAATTTGCCACCGCCATCTTCGGCGCGGACATGGAGAGCATTCACATTGGATACTCCGGCAGCATCGCGGACATGCGCACGGAGATGGTCCGCAACGCCGCGCTCTGCGGGCTTCTCGGCAGTTCAGGCCATGCAAATCGCGTCAACGCGTCCGCCATCGCGGAGGGCCAGGGCATTCATGTCCACGAGGAAAAGAACGAAGCCGCTTCCAACGGTGGGGGAAGCGTGCTCAAGCTGACCCTGCACGCCGGGAGACTTCCCGCCCAGCGCAGCATGACGGTGAGCGGCACGGTGCTGCATGGCAAATCGCCGCGCCTGCTGGCCTGCGACGGCATCGATATTGAAGCGCCGCTGGAAGGAACGCTTTTGTTCATCCGTAACCAGGACGTGCCTGGCGTCATCGGGAGCATCGGTACAACGCTCGGGGAAAACGCGATCAACATCGCCAACTTCGCCCTGGGTCGAGCGGAAGCCAGCCACGGCGACGGACGTACCCAGGCGCTGGCCGTTGTGCATGTCGATGCGGACACCGGGCAGGCGCAACTGCGCCAGGCGCTGCAATCCCTGGAGGCGCTCCCGGCCATTCGCAGCGTGCGGCTGGTAAAACTGAAGTAGACGTTCAATCGAGGTTCTGTTTCACATGCCGTTATACGAGTACAAATGCAAGCAGTGTCATCACCGCCTGGAGAAGATCCAGACCTTCAGCGCTCCTCCGGAAAAGATATGCCCGCAATGCGGCGGCGAACTGGAGCGGGTCATCTCCGCCCCCGCGCTTCAATTCAAAGGCGCGGGCTGGTATGTAAACGACTACGCCAGGTCCGGAGCGAAAGCTGGATCGGACAACAAAGCCGAAGGCAAATCCGAAAACAAGAGCGACGGAGCCACGGAAACCAAGCCGGAGAGCAAGAGCAACGGTGGCGGCAATTCCGGCGGCAACTCCCAGGCCGCTGCATCCTCGGATTCTGGATCAACCGCCTCCACAACCGCCGCGCCTGCCGCTTCCGGCAGTAAGAGTTCCAGCAAGAGTGAATAAGCGCTAGGAGCCTGTCGGGGATAGCGATTTTCAGGCTCGCGGTTTGGTTTGTGCCTGAGTTTTCGGATTCCTCATCGCTTGGGATTATGTGGGTAA
>JAJZJJ010000211.1 GCA_021810175.1 Acidobacteriota bacterium
ACGCACGTCCTCCGCGAGCGAACCGCACCACGGCACGGCAGTTTGGGCCCCGCAATCTTGGTTGATTGGCTCGTGGCGTTTACGGCCCATACAGCAGCACGGCAAACAGCACCAGCCACAGCGCGCTCATCGTGTGCCAGTACCAGGCCGTGCAGTCAATCGCAACCTGCCGCCACATCACCCGCTTGATGAAGAACATGCTGCCCACCGCCGACATCAGCGCAACGATGCCCAACAGCAGGTGCAGCGCGTGGACCCGCGTGATCAGGTAGAAAAAGTGGCTGTTGGGATTGGTGCCGGACCAGAAGCCCTGGGCCGAAAGTTGTGCCCACGCCATCCACTGCCCGGCAAGAAAAAGTCCCCCCAGGATCAGCGTGGCGATCAGCCATGGCATCGCTCGTCGCAGCGCGGGCCGCCCCATCCCCAGCCACTCTTCCATAATCTCCACTTCTGAGAAGAATGGCCGGCGCGCCATTTCCATGGTCACGGCCGAGAGCAGCAGCAGTGCCGTATTGATCCATAGGATCGGCGGAAGCGCCAGGGCGTGCCACGACGATGCGGACGGCACACTTGGGTCCAGACGGCCTGCACCCTCCTGGACCAGAAACTCTCCCACGATCACCACAAACAACGCCAGATCGGCAGCCAGCGCATACACCAATGCTGTGCGATACCGCGTCAACAGCGCACGCGGCTCGCGACGGCTGGAAGATCGGTGCTCCCAGTTATCGTCACCTCCACCCCCGCCGCCGGTTGGCCGCCGGTCCACTGGCGGTTTCCCGCCCATACCGGTGTCTTTTCGCTCAATGTCGACCGGATAGCGCGAGAAGGTGGCAGGCATGGCCTACACTCCCAGGTGTGAGCTTGCTCCTCATTGCGGGCGCTCATCCCATTGAGCATGGACCCGTAGGTCACCATCGTCAACAGCCTGGTTCGAGGGTGTGCAGTTCCAGCCCTATCCCTCTTCCAGATGCGCCTCAACTGGATGCGGCGCCGTCGTCCGCAATCAGACAGCCTGCTCTTTGGATGCTTTTCGGGGCCTTGCCGGTAGCGTCACCCCTTCAGGAATTGCGGTTCGACGGCTCACGACCCGCCAGAACCATCTCCACAAAATGACGATGCACCCGCCGGTCTGCCGAAAGCTCCGGGTGAAACGTCGACGCCAGCAGGTGCCCCTGTTCCACCAGGACAGGGAACCCATCCCGCTCGGCCAGCACCCTCACGTCTGCGCCCGTATTCACAATCCGGGGCGCGCGAATATAAACCATCTCCAGCGGCCCGCCCTTGAGCGCTGTTTCTGCGACTTGAATGCTGCTGTCGATCTGCCGACCGTAGGCGTTGCGCTCCACTGTCGCGTGCAGCACGCCCAGGCTCTCCTGCGCCGGACGCAACACTTCCTCGGCCAGCAGAATGCATCCCGCGCATGTGCCAAAAGTCGTCTTGGTCTAAACAAACTCACGCAGGGCGCCCAGAAACCCGTCCCGTTCCAGGAACTTCAGAAAAGTCGTCGATTCGCCGCCCGGCAGCACCAGTCCATCCAGGCCGCTCAACTGCTCCGGCTTGCGCACCAGGACGGCCTCTGCACCGGCCTCGCGCAGCGCCCGCGCATGGGCCTCGTAGTCGCCTTGAATCGCAAGCACACCAATCCGTGGAATCAATTCCGTCTCCGTCATCGTCCTTCGCGAAAATCGCTGTCTTTATGTTACTTGGAAGGTTGTGGTGCAGCGCTCCTGCCCGGGCCTTGCGCACGCAATCTCCCCAGGCCCGCCCTCCGGCCTTCCAGGGCAGGGAAGTCACAGCGTCAGCTTCGCATACTCCTTGTTCAGTTGCTGGAAGCGCCCCGCAGGCGGCGCTGCCTTCGTCAGATATGCCTCCAGCTGGTCCAGAAACGCATGCCATCCCGCCGCCAGTCCCTTCGCCAGCTCCGGTTTCACGCCGATATGTGAGAACTCCAGCTCTGCCTGCTCCGCATCCCCTGAAACGCTCCACTTTACAAAGGAATCGCCCCATGTGTAAGCGAACAGAAACGGCGCCTCCAGATCGCACACCGTGCCCTCAATCGATCCCTGCCCGCCAAAATCAATATGGATCTCCCCACCCGTTCGAGCCTCCAGTTCCACCGGAAACTTCATCCACGCCGCAATCTGCTCGCCCTCCGATATCGCCACCCAGAGCAGCGCAGCCGGCACCGGAAACCTCCGCTTCAGATCAATCCTGTAGCACTTCTCAAACGTCGCAAGATCATCGTTCGGCATTTTGAACTCGTCCTCTCATCGTCGTGCGCAAAAGCACGGTCATCAGAAAACTCTGCCTCAAGCAAAAGGCGCCTGCACTCGCAGACGCCCTCTTGTTTTCTGGCCCGAAGGCGCGTTCGCCTTGGCGGCCGGTCCCGGCCAATCCTCACCAGCCGCGCGTCTGCAGCATCTGCGACTCCTCAATCGCATTCACGGCCAGCCCCTTCATCGAGCCCAGGCACTCTTCGCTGCACTCGGCCACAATCGCAGGATCCTGATAATGCGTTGTCGCCCGAACAATCGCCCGCGCCCGCGACTCCGCCTCGGCACGCTCGGCGGGATTGTTGAACTTGCCCGCCGCATTCAATTCCACATCCAGCGGCGTCGCCCGCTCCTTCATGAAGATGCCCGAGCCTACAAACACTGCCTCCGCGCCCAGTTGCATCATCAGGGCCGCGTCGGCCGGTGTCGCAATGCCGCCTGCCGAGAAGTTCGGCACCGGCAGCTTGCCCGTCTTCGCCACCATGCGAATCAGCTCGTACGGCGCGCGGTGCTCCTTGGCAGCCGCGTAAAGTTCTTCTTCGCTGAGCACGGTGAGCGCCCGCATTTCCTTCACAATCTGCCGCATGTGCTTCACCGCGTGCACCACGTCGCCCGTGCCGGCCTCGCCCTTGGTCCGGATCATCGCCGCGCCTTCCGCCACGCGGCGCAGCGCCTCGCCCAGGTCGCGCGCGCCGCACACAAACGGCGTCGTAAAGGCGTGCTTGTCGATGTGGTGCGTCTCGTCAGCCGGGGTCAGTACTTCTGATTCGTCGATAAAATCCACGCCCAGATGCTGAAGCACCTGTGCCTCGGCAAAGTGCCCGATGCGGGCCTTTGCCATCACCGGAATCGACACCGACGCGATGATTTCCTTGATCAGGCTCGGCCTCGCCATGCGCGCCACGCCGCCCTCCGCGCGAATCATCGCAGGAACCCGCTCCAGCGCCATCACCGCCACCGCGCCCGCCTGTTCGGCAATCCGCGCCTGTTCCACGCTCATTACGTCCATGATGACGCCGCCCTTCAGCATTTCTGCCAGGCCTGTCTTCAGCCGCAGCCCTGCCGATGAGCCGCCGGCTACACCAGTCAATCCATTCTTTGTATGTTCTGCCATGGGGAGTCTCCGTCTTCGCAAGAGGCCTTCGAGGCTTCCGGGCACAGGAATACCGAAGCGCTTTGCGTGAAATATCTCAACAACTCAGTTTAACAGTGGTTGCATTGGTCAGCGCATCATACTCAGAGGCGCGCTTCGCACGAAAACAATGCGCTGCCGGAATTCCCCAATCGCAAGACCGTATCAGACTGCAACTGCACAGGAGTTGAACCGATAAAGGGGGGTCTGGAAAGTGCCAGCACCGGAAACGACGTCCACCGCACCCACTCACTTCTTATCCAAAAAACCTCTCTCCCACATGGCGGGGTGGATCGAACGGGTGGAGCTCAGACGCGTGCTGGATTCAGTCCTCCTGGGACTCGTAGGTGCGGCCAGCGCCCTGGCCTTCCACTGGATTTTATATTGGTGCTCCTGGCTCTTCCTCAATAAGATCGCCGGTTACGTCCTGCCCGACGTCGCTCATTCCATCGCGCCCAAATCCATCGCTGCACCCCACCTCAATTGGTGGATCCCTCTCGTGACCACCCTGGGCGGCCTCATCTCCGGCATTCTTGTCTTCACCTGGGCGCCGGAGGCCGAAGGCCACGGTACTGACACCGTCGTCAACGCCTTCCACCGCCTCGCCGGCAACATCCGTACACGCGTTCCCTTGTTGAAGATGATTGCTTCCGGCATCACCATCGGCTCTGGCGGATCAGCCGGTCGTGAAGGCCCCACCGCGCTCATCGCCGCCGGTTGCGGCGCCATCTACGCCAATCTCACCAGGCGCTCCGATCAGGAGCGCCGCTTCCTCCTTCTCGTTGGCATGTCCGCCGGCCTCTCCGCCGTCTTTCGCTCGCCCATTGGGGCGGCTATCTTCGCTGTCGAGGTTCTCTACTCCGCCATGGATTTCGAAAGCCACATGCTCATCTATACGCTGCTTTCGTCCGTCGTGGCCTATGCAGCCAATGGCGTCTTCTTCGGACTGCAGCCGCTCTTTCATGTGCCCGACAAACTTCTCCTGCCCGACTATCGCTACTACCCCTGGTACGTGCTTCTCGGACTCGCCAGCGGCCTGCTGGCCACGCTTCTCCCCGTCGTTTTTTACGGCATGCGCGATCTCTTCCACGCCATCCCATGTCCCCAGATCTTCAAGCCCGCCATCGGAGGCCTCGGCGTCGGCCTCATCGCGCTCTTTTTCCCTCAGGTGCTGGGCGGCGGCTACGGCTGGATGCAGATGAGCATCGGAGGCTTTCTACCGCTCCACCTGCTGGTCGCGTTGCTCTTCCTCAAAATGCTCAGCCTCTCCTTAACGGTCTCCTCGGGCGGTTCCGGAGGTGTCTTCGCGCCCAGCATGTTCATCGGCGCCATGCTCGGCGGGACGCTGGCCGCTCTCTTTCACCAGCCCGCCGCCGGATTCGTCATCGTCGGCATGGCTGCCGTCTTCGGCGCTGCTGCCCGCGTCCCCATGGCTACCATTCTCATGGTTTCTGAAATGACCGGCGGCTACCAGTTGTTGGTGCCTGCGGGCCTGGCCGTCATTCTCGCCTTCCTCGTCCAGACCTGGCTCTCGCGGGGCCTGCGCTACCACAGCCTCTATGAGGCACAGGTCAAGACCTACGCCCAGTCGCCCGCCCATTACGTTGAGGAGATGAACTACGCCATCGACCTCATACGCGCCCATCGTGTCGCCGGCGAGCCCTCTCTGCGCGAAATGGACATCATTTCGCTCATGCAGTCCGGCATTCCGCTCTCCCTCCACTCCGGAGAGCGCATGCTCATGGGCGAACTCCAGCAGAATTGCAATCTGTGCAACGAGCTCATTGGCAGCCTCGCCGAAATCACAAAGGATAAGAATCTCAAGGTTCTGGTTATCTTCCGCGGCGACGAGGTCCTGCTGCCCACCAGGGAGTCTCGCATGAAACCCGGCGACAGGCTCCTCCTGCTCTGCTCCCCACAGACCGAAGCCATTCTCAAGGACAAGCTGCTGCTGCCCAGGACTCTGCCCGGGCCCGAGTTGACTCAAGTCCCCGTCTGAGACCGGCGAAACTTCTCCGCGTCGATGGCAATAAACAATCCCTTCGCCCGGGACAGGATCGTTCCTTTGCCGTCCGCAAGCTCTGCCTCGCAGCGATGCTTCCTGCCTTCGCCGCCCACATGCCGTGCCGTCAGTCGCAGAGGAGCTCCCACCGGCACGGGCCGCAGATATTCAACGTCCAGATGCCGGGTCATCGCAACCACGCCCCGCGCGCGGTTGGCCTTGCTCATCGCCTCGTCCAGCAGCGTCGCGATGATCCCCCCATGCGCATGGCCAGGGGGCCCCTGGAATCTCTTCGCCACCCGCACCGGACTCACCACCTGCCCCGTCCCATCCACATAAAAGCGCAGCCGTAACCCCGTTCGATTCTCCAGCCCGCACCCGAAACAGTGATGCATGGCCCCGTGCGACAGCGGATGCAACGTCTCCTCAACGGCACTCATACCCAAGAGGCTATAACAACCATCCACTGGCGAGCGACTCCCGAACCCATCCCTGGAACCGTTTTAGAATCTGACCCTTCCCAATTCAGAACTGGTGATTTTTCTATTCCCGAAGACCCCGGTTTTACGCTTCACTCTCCCGGAAAGGCGTG
>JAJZJJ010000212.1 GCA_021810175.1 Acidobacteriota bacterium
AGTGAAGGTCACGAAACTGGTTGACGGGCCGGACGGGCCGAAAGAGCAGCAGGTGGAGGAAACGCGCAAGACGCTGATTCCCGGTTACCTGGAAACGGTGTATCACCTGTTTTCGATGGAGAAAAAGCACGGACCGGTGATTCTGCGGCTGCGGACAGCGAATCGTGGCGAGGGGAATCATCTGCCGTCTTTGACGCCGGTCTGGCGGAGCGCGGAGTTCCAGGAGCGCGAGGCGTTTGACCTGTTTGGAATCGTGTTCGACGGGCATCCGGATTTGCGGCGGATTCTGATGTGGGAGGACTTCACCGACCACCCGATGCGGAAGGATTATGTGCCACCAGAGGAAGATGAGCCGGTGATGGATGACGGCTGCGCTCCCGGAAGCAGCGCGGAACAGGGGGCAGCCGGCCAATGAGCGGGAAATCGATGATGGAAGAGAGCGCGATCGGACTCGACGAGCAGATGGGCGCGACCTATGGCGCGGGCCGGCACACGCTGAAGCCGGATGCCGAGCACGAGTCGCAGATTCTGGAAGTGGCAATCGGACCGCAGCATCCTTCGACGCACGGCGTATTCCGCATGGATGTGCAGCTGGACGGCGAGCGCGTGGTGCGGCTGAAGCCGGTGTTTGGCTACCTGCATCGGAATCACGAAAAGATTGCCGAGAATGCCGCGTATCTGGCGGCCATTCCATACACGGACCGGCTCGACTACCTGTGCTCGATGACCAATAACTGGGGCTATGTGCTGGCGGTGGAGAAGCTGGTGGGGATCGCGGTGCCGGAGCGCACGGAATACATTCGCGTGATCATGGCGGAGTTGACGCGCTTCCAGAATCATTCGGCGCTGGTTGGATTTCTGCTGCAGGACATGGGCGCCTCGGGTACGCCGCTGATGTATGCGTTCCGCGAGCGGGAGAAGATTCTGGATCTGTTCGAGGCGGTAAGCGGCGCCCGCATGATGTGCAACTACCTGCGGTTCGGCGGGGTGCGCGTGGACTGCACGCCGGAGTGGCTGGAGGAGACGCGCCAGCTGGTGGGCCGGCTACCGCGTTTTGTGGATGAATTTGAACGGCTGCTGCGCGGCAATGAGATTCTGATGGCGCGTACGCAGGGCGTGGGCGTGCTGCCGCGCGAGCTGGCGGTGAGCGCCGGAGTGACAGGGCCCATGCTGCGCGCGAGCGGTGTGAATTACGACATTCGCAAGGTGGACCGCTACGGAATCTATGACAGGTTCAAGTTCCGGGTCCCGCTGGGCGAGCATGGAGATGTCTACGACCGCTATATGATGCGCGTGCTGGAGATGCGCGAGTCGATTGCGATTCTGGAGCAGGCGCTGAAGGAAATCCCCGACGGGCCGGTTCAGGACCCGAAGACGAAGGTACGCGGGCTGCGTCCGAAAGTGGGCGAGGCTTACGGACGGATTGAGTCGCCGAAGGGCGAGCTGGGCTTTTACCTGATCAGCGACGGCACGATGAATCCGTATCGCTACCGGGTGCGGCCGCCGTGCCTGATCAACCTGACCATTCTGGAAGATATGTGCCTTGGGCTGAGCGTGGCTGACGTGGTGGTGACGCTGGGCAGCGTGGATATTGTGATGGGCGAGGTGGACCGCTAATGCTGGGCGAAGGCATCGTCAAGGGACTGATCGAAACCGCACGTAACTTTGTGGGCAGTTATGTGGACAAGGATCGTCTGGTTACCGTGCAGTACCCGGAGGAGCGGAATCCGCTGCCGGAGGCAGCGCGCAATTTCCCCTTCCTGTTGTACGACGGCGACGATCCCGAGGCAGGATTGCGCTGCGTGTCTTGTCACATCTGTGAGAAGGAATGTCCGCCGCGCTGCATTCATATTGAGAAGAGCACGGACAAGAAGCCGGACTTTGTGGGCAAGCAGCAGTTCTATCCGAAGGTCTTCAACATTGACGTTTCGGTGTGCATGAGCTGCCAGATCTGCGTCGAGGTGTGCCCATTCGACGCGATCCGGATGGACAAGGAATTTGAGCTCAGTACGGATGACCGCTTTGGCGGGCTGCTCTGGACCAAGAAGGAGCTGGCGAAACCGAACGACTATTACCAGAAGATCCATCCGATGGAAGCGGCGGAGACAGATGCGCGGCGGGCTGAGGAACTGAAGCAGACGCAGGCCAAGGCCGCAGCGGCCGCGGCAGCGGCAGCTGCGAAAGCGGCGGAAGCCGCCAAAGCGGGCAATGGGGCTGCCGGAAAGGAGCCGTCGGCGTAATGAATGGATATTTTGCGATGGCGACGGGTCTTGCCGAGCGGGTAGACCAGATATTTGTCACATTTGATCATTGGGCGGTTACAAATACGCCGGAACCTCTGCGCTGGCTGGTTTCCATACTGCTGATCGTGGTGCCGATTCTGGCCGTTTTTCCGGGATTGTTTGCGCTGACGACCGTACTCGAACGCAAGGGGCTGGGCAGGATCCAGAACCGCTACGGTCCGAACCGCGTGGGCCCGTATGGACTGCTGCAGCCGATTGCCGATGCCGTGAAATCGCTGACGAAGGAAGACGTTGTGCCGCGCACGGCGGATGGCGTGGTGCATTACCTGGCTCCGCTGGTGATTGTGTCGACGGCCTTCCTGGCCTATGCGGTGCTGCCGGTGGGGCGCAACATGATAGCCGTGCATCTGGACGCAGGGCTGCTGTTCTTCTTTGCGATTGGTTCGGCGACCGAACTGGCGGTGTTCATGGCCGGATGGTCAAGCCGCAACAAGTATTCGCTGCTGGGCGCCATGCGCGCGATCGCACAGATGATCAGCTATGAAGTTCCGCTGATTCTCTCTTCGATTGCGGTCATCATGATTGCCGGCACGCTTTCTCCGGAAAAGATTGTGCTCGAACAGGCGCAGTATACGGGGATCTTTCCGCACTGGTATGTGTTCACGCCCTGGGGATTTGCCGGGTTTCTGCTGTTCATGACGGCGGCTGCGGCAGAGACGAACCGGAGCCCATTCGATTTGCCGGAAGGCGAATCGGAGATTATCGCGGGCTACTTTGTCGAATATTCGGGTTTCAAGTTTGCGCTGTTCTTCCTGGCTGAGTACCTGGAGATTTTCGCGGTGAGCGGTCTGGGCATCACGCTGTTCCTGGGCGGATGGTCGGCGCCGCTGAGTTTTCTGGCTGTGATTCCGTCGTGGATCTGGTTCTTTGCCAAGTTGCTGGTGATGATCGGCGTCTTCATCTGGGTGAGGGGCACGATGCCGCGTCTGAGGATGGACCAGCTGATGAACTTTGCCTGGAAGTTCATGCTGCCGATGGCGCTGATCGACATGGTCTGCGCGGGTGTGTGGCGATTTCTGCCCGGCGGAGCCTTGTGGGTCGTGCTGCGCTGGCTGATATGCGCCGCGATCATCGTGGTGCCATACGTGGCGCTGGCGCGCGGGCTTGAGCAGGGGCGGAAGATCGAACAGCGGGTCTACCGCTACGCGGAGGAAGGGTAACCATGACAGTGTCATTTGTTCTGCTGGCTCTGCTTACACTATCCGCCGCGGTCGCGGCGATGAGTATGCCCCGGCTGATCCACTGCGCGCTGGCACTTGCGGTGGCGTTTACCGGGCTGGGCGGCATTTTCCTGAATCTTGGAGCGGAGTTTGTCGGCCTGGCGCAGCTGCTGGTGTATGTGGGTGCGGTGGCCATCCTGATTGTGTTTGCGATTCTGCTGACGCGCGGCAGTGAAGTTTCGATGCGGCCGGGGGCAAGGTCGGCGATTTCCGGAACGGTGATTGCGCTGGCGGTATTTGCGGTGCTGGCGCATGCGGTGCTGACCAGCGGCGTGAGCCGCATGGCGACGACGGCTGTAACGCCTTCGAACCGGGTACAGGAGATTGGCGTGACACTGCTGCAGCAGTACGTTCTGCCGCTGGAAGTGATTGCGCTCCTGCTGACGGCGGCGTTGATTGGCGCGGTCATTCTTGCCTGGCGTGAAAAGAGCCCGGCGGCGCAGGAAGGAGCGGAAACGCGATGAACCCTTTGTCTGCCTGTTTGATTGTTGCGGCATTCCTGTTCTGCGTGGGGCTGGCCGGAGCGCTCTCGCGCAGCAGCGCGATTCTGGTGCTGGCCGGAATTGAGTTAATGCTGGGCGCGGCGAACCTGAACTTTATTGCCTTCTGGCGCTATGGCGCATTGGCTGCGGTGTCGCCCTTTCATTCGCTGACGGGCATCATGTTTGTGCTGTTCTCGATTGGCGTGGCGGCGGCGGAAGCGGCGGTCGGACTCGCTTTGATTCTTGCGATTTACCGCTACACGAAGAGCTGTAATGTCACCCAGATCACCGAGTTGAAGGGATAGCGCATGCCATTTATGAACGAGCGGAGTGGATGCCTTGATTAGAATCCTGTGGCTCATTCCGGCGATCCCCGTGTTGGCCGCCGGATTCATTGCACTCTTGAAGCGGGGCCAGCGCAAGCTCGCCGCCACGGCTGCCATCGGCGCACTCGGAGTCTCCCTTGTAATGTCGGTTGCGGCGTTTGCATCGATGCTCGGAAATTCCGGGCTGCAGGTGATGAACTTCCGCTGGCTGCAGTTTGGAACACAGTGGATTTCGCTGGGCTGGCTGCTGGATCCGCTGGCCGCCATCATGCTGGTGATGGTGTCATTTGTCGGGCTGCTGATCTTTATCTACAGCATCGGCTACATGGCCGAGGACGAGAACTTCACGCGCTTCTTCTGCTTCCTTTCGCTGTTTGCCGGTGCCATGCTGGCGGTGGTGATTGCCAACAGCCTGCTGCTGCTGTTCATGGGATGGGAGTTGGTGGGGCTGACGTCGTACCTGCTGATTGGTTTCTGGTATCACAAGCCGGAAGCGGCAGCGGCGGCGAAGAAGGCTTTCATCGTGACTCGGGTGGGCGATCTTGGCCTGCTGCTGGGCATGGTGTGGCTCTATGGGAGCACCGGCACACTGTTGTTTTACAACCACGGCGCCGGCTGCCTGGAGCATGGCGCGCTGGCTGTGCTGGTGGCGCACACGACGATTGGCGGCATGGCGGTCTCGACGGCGATTGCGCTGCTGATTTTCCTGGGCGCGGCGGGCAAGTCCGGACAGGTTCCGTTCCACATATGGTTGCCGGATGCGATGGAAGGTCCGACGCCGGTGAGCGCGCTGATTCATGCGGCGACGATGGTGGCTGCCGGTGTTTACCTGATTGCGCGCGTATATCCGCTGATGAGCATAACGGTGACGCCGGGGACGATCAGCACGGCGCTGCAGGTGATTGCCTGGATTGGAGCGATTACAGCATTCTTTGCGGCTTGCATTGCGGTGGCGCAGGACGACATCAAGCGGATTCTGGCCTATTCGACGATTTCGCAACTGGGCTACATGATGCTGGGCCTGGGCGTGGGCGGCGTAGCGGTGGGCATGTTCCACCTGATCACGCATGCATGCTTCAAGGCGCTCTTGTTCCTGGGCGCGGGCTCGGTGATTCACGGCTGCGGGGGCGAGCAGGACATTCGCAAGATGGGCGGGCTGCGGCGGTTCATGCCCATCACGTTCGTGACGTATGCCTCAGGCATGCTGGCGTTATGCGGCTTCCCGCTGTTTGCAGGGTTCTGGAGCAAGGATGAGATTTTGCACGCGGCCCATGGGTGGCCGATGTCGCTGGGGCCGTTTTATCTGGGCACGGCGGGCGCGCTACTGACCGCGTTCTACATGATGCGGCAGGTTTATTACGTCTT
This sequence comes from Acidobacteriota bacterium, assembly GCA_021810175.1. Next base: position 5,697 of record JAJZJJ010000212.1, read on the forward strand.
CCTGGGCTCGCGGCGCACGGCGGACGAGGCGGCGGAAGCAGCGGCTATGGCGGCGGATGAAACCGCGGCCGCACATGGACATGCAGCGGCGCAGGGCCATGGTGAACCGCACGAAAGCCCTGCGGTGATGGGGATTCCGATGATCATTCTGGGTTTCCTGGCAGCATTCCTGGGATTCGTTGGCACTCCGGCGTGGCCATGGTTTAGCGATTTCTTGACCGGCCAGACGACGACGCTCGACTTTGGGCGATTTGGCGAAGGGGGCCTGCTGCCGCTGATGGTGGTCTC
>JAJZJJ010000213.1 GCA_021810175.1 Acidobacteriota bacterium
GGCGCGGTCAAGAAGGGCGAGGAGATCATCGGTTCGGAGACCCGCGTCAAGGTGGTCAAGAACAAGGTCGCGCCGCCATTCCGCCAGGCTGAATTCGAGATCCTCTACGGTGAGGGCATCTCCCGTGAGGGCGACGTGCTCGATCTGGCCGTGACCCACGGCATCGTGGACAAGAGCGGAGCCTGGTTCAGCTACTCCGGCGACCGCATCGGCCAGGGCCGCGAAAATGTCCGCCAGTTCCTGCGCGACAACACCGATACCTTCGACAAAATTGACACCCAGCTGCGGCAAAAACTCGGCATCGGCACCAAAGCCCAGACACCGGAGCCGCCTCCGGTGCCGGCCAACGGCGCCGCCCAGGCACAGGAAGCCGTCCGCGCTTCGCGGAAGCAGTAACCTGAACTGCGCCTGCAACAGCCTCCTGGGGAGGCTGTTGCGGACGCGCAATTTCAGTGTTTGCAAGGCATCCCGGTCGTTCGCCGCAAACATCCTATTCAGAAAATAGCTGTGCCCGCAGGTTCGGCGTTCCATTTCTGTTCTGCCTGCACTCGTCGCACACCATGATCCGGACCCCAAAAACCAACCTCGCAGCGCGAATCGCAACGCCATCCGGTGTCGATCTGGTCTCTCTTGCGGCCACCCCCGAAATCCTCTCGCCGCGCACGACACTGGGAAGCGCCCATGACTGACCATCCGCAGCGGCACGATGCCCTCGTCTGGCAACTCCGGGCTCAGGCGCTCGAAGAGGAGATTCGGCAGAATCACAAGGTCCAGCAGACGCTGCAGGCGCGCGAAGCCGAGCTGCGCGACTTCCTTGAGAACGCCGTCATCGGCATGCACTGGCTCGGCCCCGACGGACGCATTCTCTGGGCCAACCGCACTGAGCTATCCCTGCTTGGATACGAGCCGGACCAGTACATCGGCCACGCCTTCAGCGAATTCGCCGAGAACAAGTCCGCCATGGCTGACCTGCTCCGCCGCCTCCGCTCCTGCGAAAGCGTGCGCGGCTGCGAACTGCGCCTCCGCTGCGCCGATGGGTCGCTCCGCTGGATCCGCCTCGACGCCAATCCCTACATCCATAATGGCGAATTCCTTCACGCCCGCTGTTTCCTCCTCGACATTACCGAACAGAAGATCGCCGACGAGGCCCGCATGCGCCTCGCCGCTATCGTCGCTTCCTCTGACGATGCCATCGTCAGCAAGGATCTGCAGGGCATCGTCACCAGCTGGAATGCCGCCGCCGAGCGCATCCTCGGCTGGACCGCCGAAGAGATGATCGGCCGCTCCATCCTCACCATCATCCCCCCGGAGCTTCATTCCGACGAGCCGGAGATCCTGCGCAAAATCGCGGCTGGCGAGCGCATCGAACATTTCGAAACGATTCGCGTCACAAAATCCGGAGAGCTCATCAACGCCTCGCTCACCATCTCCCCGGTGCGCGATCCCCAGGGCAACATTATCGGCGCAGCCAAGATCCTCCGCGATGTGACTGCGCAGAAGCAGCTGGAAGCCACCCTGCGGACCACCGAGCGGCTGGCGTCAGTCGGCCGCCTCGCTGCCACCGTCGCCCACGAGATCAACAACCCCCTGGAAGCCGTCACCAATCTGATTTACCTCGCCCGCATCGACCCCAGCCTGCCCGAAAGCGTCCGCGGCTGTCTGGCAATCGCCGACGAGGAACTGCAGCGCGTCTCCCACATCGCCCGGCAAACGCTCGGCTTTTACCGCGACACCTCAGCGCCGCGCTGGCTCAACATTGCCGAATCGACCGCCGAGGTTCTCGCCATCTACGAGCGACGTTTCCACTATAAGGGGCTGACGAGTCAGCAGAAGATACCCCCGGCACTGAAGCTTTGCGCGCTTCAGAGCGAGTTCAAGCAGATCATCTCCAACCTGATCTCGAATGCCATCGATGCCTCCAGACAGGGGGGAACCATATCCATCCGCGCATGGGCGGCGCAGCATCCTGAAACCCGTGCGCATGGCGTCCGCTTTGTCGTCGCTGACCAGGGCGTCGGCATTCCCCGCGAGAACCTGCGCCGAATCTTTACACCTTTCTTCACCACCAAAAAAGACTTCGGCACCGGCCTCGGACTCTGGATCATCCATGATCTGCTCGTCAAAAAGGCCGGATCCATCCGGTGCCGCAGCACCGTCGCCGTCCCTTCGGCAACGCGGCGCAGCGGCACCGTGATGATGATCTTTCTCCCCTCGGAGCCAGAGCCGATACCCTGCGCGTCCTGAGCGGCTTCAGTCCGCGGCAGCGGTCTTAGGCGGCATTTCATCCGCCGAAGGCCCATAGGATCCGGGAATCGCCACGCCCAGCAGCCGCAGGTAAACGCCCAGCTGCGCCCGGTGATGAACCATGTGATTGATGCACCACTTGCGGTAGACGTCCAGTTTGGGGCTGTCGATGACGGTCTGCCCGCCCCACTCCATCTTCCAGTGCTGGCCCATCGCCTCATCGGTCGTTCCGGCGAGCGCTGCCCGGGCTTCCGGCAGATCGTGATCGAAGCGCGCCAGCATCGTCGCCTGCGTGGCCGACTTCGCGGCCTGCGCCATCTTCTCTCCCTCACCGGATGTCATGTCCAGCCGGTCCTTCGTCATGGTCATCGTGCACCACGACGGAAAGTCCGCCACATGCCACGCCAGTTGCCGCAGGCTCATGGACTTCTCGTGCGGCTTCCAGGTCAGCTTATCGTCCGGAACGATCGCCAGCATCTTGCGGGTCAGCGCGAATTCCTCATCGAACTCGGGCAGCAGTTTTTCAGCAATGGTCATAACGGTTTCTCCTTCGCCGCGCAGTATAACCTGGCGCAATGACACAACAGTGACCCGGGCGGACTCGCTTCAATCGCCCCTAAGCCGGCGCCCCATGCTCCGGCTTCCAGCGCATGGGGCACATGCTATTTCCGCATTCCGAGCCGTAGCGTCAGCCGCATTCCCGTCCGGAAATTGAACGGCAGAGACGGATATCCGATCGGCCCGATCTGCTGATCGCTGGTCAGGTTATTCATCTGCGTGTAGAGGCTCATCCACGGCTTCGCCTGGTAACTCACGCCCATATCGACCTTGGCGTAGCCAAAATCCAGGTTGCGATTCGGCAACAGCATCGTGTTGCCGCCATTCACATCGTCGCCACCCAGATAGGTCGAATCGTCGCTGCGGCTGGCGTAGGCGCCCTCCACCACCGCCGTCCACTTCTTGCCGGTGTAGGTCACGCTGGAGAATCCGGTATGCGGAGCCAGCCGGAACGGCCGCGCCCCTACCAACGGCGAATAATTCCCAATCGGAATCCCCGGATACTTCGGGTTGTAGCTCGGTCCCACGGCGTCCGACGAGAACGACCGCTGCACCACGGGATCGAGATAGGTATACCCGGCGCGAACAAAGATATTCCGGCCCATTCCGTACTCCACTTCCGACTCCACGCCCTGGGCGCGGTACGCCAGCGAATTCAGGTCCAGCTCGTAGGCGTAATTGTTGTTCAGGAACGATTCCAGCTGCTGCTGCTGCGCCGCCGTCAGATTCGGCAGCAGCGTCGGCACCAGCGTCGCCGGCACCGCTTCGATCTGGTTCCCGAATTCGTTGTGAAAATACGTCACTTTCAGATTCACTCTTTCGCCGAAAAGGCTCTGGGTAACGCCGCCGTCGTAGCTGCGCGACTGCTCCTCGCCGATTGGCGCGATGCCGTACTGCGCCGCTGCCGCCTGCCCGCCATATTTCACCAGGAAAGCGTAGAGTGATCCCGACTGCTGATCGAGCGTCGGCTCCTGATAGCCCCGCGCGAAGTTAACGCTCAGCTTCGTGCCATGGAAAACGCCCCTGCCAGGCCGCACGAGGTAGTAGGCAAGCCCCATCCGCGGCGTCCCGACCAGCCCAAACAGTCCGTTGTTCTCCACGCCCCCGGCTGCCGTATAGAACATGCGGTTGGCAAACTCGCCGCCGACCTCTCCCTGGTAGTCGTAATTGGTCCGCGCCAGGCCCTCGCGAAAAAGGTAGGCCGGTTCCTGCTCCACTCCGCGCTCGTTCTCGTATCGGAATGCCCCCGACATCCCAAGATGCGGTCCATGCTGGTACTGGATGTTGGCGTACAGGTTGTCACGGTTTGAAGCGAGGTTCAGCTTCCAGGGATAAATCGAACCGAAAGCAGACCCGTAATTCAGCAGCGCGCGTCCCGTCGCCGTATAGCCGTTCGCGCCCGTCACCGTCACTTCCCTGCCGTAGTAATTCCCGGCAATCAGCTCGCCCGCCGGATACCACTGTTGCGACTCCTCCCGCTTCCGTACCAGTCCATAGCGCACAATGCTGTGCAGGTTGTTGCGGAAGGTATGCGTGATGGTCGCCGTTCCGTAGGTATCCTGGTCGGATTGCTTCTGATCGTTGGCGATGCCATAGAAATCGTATCCGCTGTTCCCCGAGGGCACCCCCGTCGCGGAATCGCTGTTCCGCGCCGTCACCCGGATCTCCGTCTTCGCCGACCAGCTCCAGCCGAGATTCGCCACCGAAGTATCGTCATGGTACTCATCCATGGGGATCGAATTCGATGTCTGCAGAGCCGAGAAGCCGCCGTAGTAGTCGAGCTTGCGCTTCATTCCGCCCAGCTGAACCTGGTTGTGATACGTCCCGAAATTTCCCGCGTCGCCCTCATACAGCAGCGAGGGAAAATGCGTGCTGCCCCGCGGCGTGGTCAGCGCCACCACCCCGGCCGCCGCGTCCGATCCATAAAGCACGCTGTTCGGACCGCGATATATTTCGATATTCGCCAGCCCGGTCGTGGCCACATTCCCAAAATCGAAGCGCCCGCCAATATCCTCGATTGGCACCCCATCCAGCGTCACGCGGTTGGCGGTCGAGCTGCCTCCGCGGATGAACAGCGAAGTCACACCGCCACGCTCGCCCGTCTGCACCACATTCACGCCTGGAATCTGCCGCAGCGCGTCCACCACATCCAGCTTGTTCTCGAGCTGTGTCGAGCCAATCTCCGTCACGGAAGCAGTCACCTGGGCCTGCGGCTGTGGCTCGCCCGTTGCCGTTACCACCACCGACTGCCGTACCCACGCCGGCTCCAGAACGATATTCTTCTGCACGGAATCCAGAGTCCTGGCGAAGAAGCTCTGCGTCGCCAGCTGCCGGAACGAATGCCCCGACGCCAGCACATAGAAGCGCCCGGAATCGGCGCTGATCAGCGAATAGCCGCCGTCCAGCCCAGTGCGCCCGGTTACAACCACCTTGCCGTTGTGGATCAGCGCCACAGCCGCGCCGGCAATCGGTTTGCCAAGGGTATCCGTAACCGTGCCATGCACACTCACGGCATGAAGCGCCGACGTGGAAGCCAGCAGCAGAAAAATGCAAAGAAGGCGGTACGCCGCTCGCGGCGAAAAGATCGTCATCCAATCCTCCGTTCCCCTCGGAACGCGGTGATGGAGCCAAAATGGCTCCTGCACGCGGGACCGGTCTCCTGACTCGCGCGCCGTTCCTTTCCTCAGGAACCAGGTCCGGCCGCCTTCCCGAAACCCCTCGGGCTTCAGTGGCACTTCGGCCGTCCTCTTCCTGCGCCCCAAATCACAGGACGCAGAAACACACGCTCACAGTTGCGGGGCAGTGGCGGATTTTCACCGCCTTCCCGAACATCCCAGTGCGGGTTGATACTCCAAAACACGGACACCTCGGCAGGACCACCCCCGCCGCGCCCCCGCGCCAGCTGCCGGCTCAAATATCTGGACCGGAAAAGCCGTTATAAATCCTCGCCCGCCGCAAGTCAAAAAGGCCCGCAAACTTCCCGCAAATGGCGCTTCCATCGCGTTCAGAGCCGCGGCAGCGGCGATTTCCAATTGACCACCGTCTGCGAAGTCCGGTAAACTAACTCAAATGGCCATGAACCATAAGCCCGTTGCCGCCTGCGCCTGTTGTTGTGCGCCGCGCCGGACTTGTGGATAGGCCCTAAGCTTCAACCGATCCAATA
>JAJZJJ010000214.1 GCA_021810175.1 Acidobacteriota bacterium
GATGAGCGAGTAGGGCGGTCAGATTTAGAGCATTTTCTCTATTCCTGTGAACTTTCTGAAATCAACCAAGCGCAGCTTTTCTTAACGGAAAAGCTGCGTCAGCATTCTCTCTCCGGTCTGCATCAATAGGGGAAATGCTCTAATACGCCCGCTTCGAACTCCTTGGAATTCCTCATTTCGTCGGTGGTGCGCTCACCATCCGGAGAGCGAACGTAGCTGGGAAACCCGCAGTACTCTTCGCCTCCCCAAAAGCCCGCCGGCGTCAGTCAGCAATTCAGACAATCGTTTGTCAAAAAATCAGGTAACACACGAATCTACAAGCCAAACGTTGTCCTTTCGCGGTATAACGTTACCCGATGAAAACTCCTCGCCCACTCGCCCTGCTCACTATCCTTCTATTCGCCGCTCCGCTCTTCGGACAGCCTGCAAGGTCCTCCCGCGCGCAGCATAGAACCCTCGTCTGGGCCGACAACTTCAATTCCTCCAGCCGCGCGCCCAATCCCTCCAACTGGAACTACATCACCGGCCCTGAGCGCAACGGCAACCACGAACTTGAAACCTACTGCGCCTACGGCTCCAACAAGTCGCCCTGCAGCGCCAGACGCCCTAACTCCTTCATCGACCGGCACGGCTACCTGCACATCGTCGCCCGCCAGCCATCCCCCGGTGTCTACACTTCCGCGCGCCTCAACACCAAGGGCCTCCACAGCTTCCAGTACGGCCGTATCGAAGCCCGCATCAAAATCCCCCGCGGACAGGGCATGTGGCCCGCCTTCTGGATGCTCGGCGACAATATCTCCCAGGTCGGCTGGCCCAAATGTGGCGAGTTCGACATCATGGAAAACATCGGCAAAACACCCGCCACCGTCTACGGCTCCATTCACGGCCCCGGCTTCATCGGCCACATCATCACCCATCCCTACTCGCTGCCCAACCATGCTGACTTCTACAGAAAATTCCACATCTACGGCATGATCTGGTCGCCCGGCAAAGTCCAGTTCTACGTCGACAGGCCCTCCAACATTTATGCCACGCTCACGCCCGCTGACCTGCCCGAAGGCGCCGTCTGGCCCTTCAACGAAGGCAAGTTCTTCATCATTCTCAACCTCGCCGTCGGCGGCGCCTGGCCCGGGAACCCCGACGCCACCACCCACTTCCCTGCGCAAATGCTCGTCTACTGGGTTCGCGTCTACCGCGATCCCGCGCCCGCAAAATAACTTCGCGCCATCCTTTCCCGGCAAAGGATGGCCGCATTCCAGCCCTCGCCGCCGTTCGCCATACAATAAGAGCAGTTTCCGGCCCATGCGAGCGCGACCCAACATCTTCCTTTCCGCCGGCGAAGCCTCAGGCGAGCACTACGGCGCCGCGCTCATCTCCGCGCTCCGCCAAATCGACCCCTCCATTGACTTCTTCGGCCTCGGCGGCCAGCGCATGCAGCAGTTAGGCATGCGCCGTATCGTCCGCGCAGAAGACGTCGCCGTCATGGGCATCACCGAGGTCGTGCGCCACTTGCCGCGTATCTACCGCGAATACCTCCGTCTCAAAGCCTCCATCCTCGCCGAAAAGCCCGATCTCGCCATCCTCATCGACTTCCCCGACGTCAACCTCACGCTCGCCCGCACCCTCCACCAGCAGGGCACGCCCGTCCTCTACTTCGTCTCGCCGCAGCTTTGGGCCTGGAAGAAGCACCGCATCCGCAAGGTCCAGCGTTACGTCGACCGCATGCTCGTCATCTTCCCCTTCGAAGTCGACTTCTACCGCTCCCACGGCGTCCAGGCCGATTTCGTCGGTCATCCCCTCGCCGAGCTGCCGCTGCCCACCATCTCCCGCGAAGATTTCGCCGCCCAGCACAGCCTCGATCCCGCCAAATTCTGGATCGGACTGCTCCCCGGCAGCCGCGGCAAGGAAATTCGCCTCAACCTCCCGGAAATGGTCGCTGCCGCCGCCAAACTCGGCCCCGCATACGAATACGTCTTCCCGCTCGCGCCCTCACTCACCGAGAATCAGCGCGGCCACATCCGCGAAAATCTCGCCTCCCTCGTCGCCGGTCAGTCCAATCCGCCCCGCATCGCCGTCGTCGATGACGCCCGCGCCACCCTCCACCACGCCCGCGCGAGCATCGTTGCCAGCGGAACCGCCACCGTGGAAGCCGCCCTCATCGGCAATCCGTTTGTGGTCGTCTACCGCGTATCTCCTTTGAGTTATGCCATTGCCAAACGGGTAGTGGACGTACCCCACGTCGCCATGGCCAACTTGATAGCAGGCAGGCGGATGGTTCCCGAGCTCATTCAGCATGACTTTACGGCGGAGGCCATCGTCTCACAGGTGGAACCCTTGCTCCACAACGAGCAGCTACGGCAAACCATGCAGGCGCAAATGGCTCAGGTCCGCCATGCCCTCGCTCCGCCCGCTGGTGGAGCTATCTCGCGTGTCGCCCAAACCGCCGCCCATCTCCTGCAGGCCAGATTGAGTTCAGTTTCATGAAAACTTTCCGTCCACGCATCGCCCACGCCATCGCTGCCCTCGCGATTTCCCTGCTCTGCGCCTCCTCCGCCCGCGCCCAGCAGTCCGAGCCCATCGACATTACGGCCTACAACATCCAGGCCACCGTCACGCCCCAAACCCACACCCTCTCTGCCACCGCACAGGTCACCTTCACCGCAAATCAAGACCTCCAGACCGCCGGCTTCCTCCTCCATGGACGCCTCTCCATCACAAAAATCGTCGACAGTAAGGGCAACGCCCTCAATGGTGTCCGCGGCGCTAACGACGCTCTGCTCATCACCCCTTCCACGCCGCTCGCCAAAGACCAGACCTATACGTGGACTTTCACCTACTCCGGCAACCTCAACGGCGGCAATGGCGGACCCGTCCCCGGCCTCACGCTCGCTGACATCAACCCCTCCATCAGCTATCTCCTCTACGGCGGCGCGTGGTTCCCCATGGACGGCTATCTCACCGACCGATTCACCGCTGACATGCAAATCTCCGTCCCCGCCGGTTACACCGTCATCGGCAGCGGCAGCACCGGCAAGCCCAAGGCCGCCAACGGCCTCGAACAGTACACCTTCAAGTGGGACAAGCCCGGCTTCCCCGGCACCATCCTCATCGGCAAATGGATCGACGTTCCTGCGCCGCAGGCGCCTAACATCCATCTTTACGTCACCGCCGCGCATAAAAAGGCCGCTCAAACCACCTACGGCAACTCTGCGCTCGACGAATTCGCCTACTTCAGCAGCACCTTCGGCCAACCGCAGTCCAACGATCTCAACATCGTCGAGCTCCCTGACAACACCGTCCCTGCCTACTGGGCTCCGCAAATCGCCGCCATCGCCGGCGCGCACATCGGCGGGGCGCTCGACTTCCGCCTCCTCGCCAACACCATCGCCCACCAGTGGTGGAGCAGCGAAGTCAGTCCCGCCACTCTCAGCGACGCATGGCTCACCAACGGTATGTGTACCTATTCTGAGCTCCTCTACCTTCAATATCAGGACGGCCAGGGCGCTCTCCTCACCGCACTCAAGGATATCTCCGCCGGCGCGCTCGCCTATGACACGACGCCGCTCACCAGCGCCGGACGCCTCAACGCCTACTCGCCACAGTTCCAGTCCATGACCTTCTACAAGGGCGCGCTCGTCCTTCACATGCTCAACTGGATGGTCGGCGATGATACCTTCACCAAAATTCTCGACAACGTCACCTCGCAGTACGCTGGCAAAGGCGTCACTACCGCCGAGTTCGAGAAAATTGCCCAGGCCGACACGAAGCAGGACCTCACACCCTTCTTTGCCGAGTGGCTCGATGGCACCGGAGCGCCCAGCTTCAGTACCAAGTGGACTATCTTCCGCCTCGGCAACGGCAAAGGCTTCCGCACTGTCGGCGAAATCAAGCAGCAACTCGAACTCTTCAACATGCCCGTCGATATTCGCATCGAAACTCAGGGCAAAACCGTCAACCGCGTCGTTCACGTCATCGGAACCAGCACGCCGTTCAACATTGAAACCTTCGGCATGCCGCGCAAGATCACCGTCGACCCTGAAGGCAACATCCTCCAGGACGACCCCACCATGCAGATACGCGTCGATATTCTCCGTGGCCAGCAGCTCGCCGCGCAGGGAGATGTCGCCGGCGCTCTCGCGCAATATCAGGCCGCGCTCAAGGTCAACCCGCTCAGTTCGCTCGCCAACTTCCGCATCGGCGAACTGCTCTTCCAGCAGCACGACTACCAGGCCGCCGTCAACGCCTACCGTGACGCGCTGCACGGTGACGGCGTCCCATCCTGGACCAACGTCTGGAGCCACATCGAAATCGGCAAGATCTTTGATATCACGGGCCAGCGCGACCGCGCCATCCGCCAATACCGCGAAGCCCTCATGACACACGACAACACGTCCGGCGCGCTCAATGAAGCACGCCACGACATTCAAGTACCTTATAAGCTGCCTAAGTAAGATGGACGGGGTGCGCGCTGCCCGCCGTCATTCGTATCTCAGCGCTTCTATCGGATCCAGGTTGGCCGCCTGGATCGCCGGAATCATTCCGCTCACCGTCCCCACCACCACTAGCGTCACCGTCGCCGCCAGAACAATCATTGGCGAAATCAGCAGCCGGATATCCGCTGCGTGCGCATTTGAGGCAATCGCGCTGTAAAACGTAATTCGTCCCACCGACACGGAAACCAGGTACGACAAGCAAATCCCCAGCGCACCTCCTACGCCCGTGATCACCAGCGCCTCGGCCAGAAACTGCAGCAGAATATGCCGCCGCTGCGCGCCCAGTGCTTTCTCCACGCCAATCTCCCGCGTTCGCTGCTGCACCGCCACCAGCATAATGTTCATCAGCCCAATGCCGGCAATCCCAAGCGTCAGCGCACCGATAAACAGCAAAAGCACCTGCAGCGCCATCGTGATGATCTGGAACTGGTGAAGCTGCTCCTGAATATTCGCCACATAAATCGCGTTGTGATCCGATGGCATAAAGTTATGCGCCGCGGCCAGCGAATTCCGCAGCGCCTGCTCCACCGGCACATTATTGCCGCGATAGCTGAACCAGATCCCCGTCAGATATTTCGGGTCCATCAATTCCGCCATCGCACGGATCGGAATGTATACCTGCCGGTTCACATCGTTCCCCGACTCGGCCATCTTCGGCTTCAGTACCCCGATCACCGTAAACGGAACTCCAGCGATCCGTATCTTTTCCCCAATCGGATACAAACCGCCCATCAGCAGCTTCTTCGAGTCAGAAGCCAGCACCGCTACATGCGCATGCTGCTCATTGTCCTTCTCGTTATAAAAGCGCCCCACCGCCACGGGCAGGTTCATGATCTCGTTGATGTCCGGATCGTCGCCGTTCACGCTCCATGTAAATTTGTGCAGCGCATTCGACACCACAAGGTTTTTCGAGAGCTCCGGCGTGATCCGCTCAACTCCAGGCACGGTATTCCGCAGCAAGTCCACGTCGCTCATCGTAAAGCGCACCGGCACGCCCGCCTTCATGCCGCCTGCCTGTTCTGACGTCTTGCCCGGAAACACACCAATCATCTGCGTGCCCCACTGCGCAAAAATCACCTGAATCGCATTCGAGAATCCAGCGCCGTACGCCAGCAGCAGCACCACCGTTGCAATGCCCCACGCCATGCCGCAAATCGTGATCATCGTGCGACGGCGATTGAACATCATCGCTTCCCATGCCTGCTGCCAAATGTCCTTCAGCATCTCCGCACCCCAATCTCTATTCCCGCCGCAGCGCTTCCACCGGCTCCATCGCTGCCGCCTTTGACGCCGGATACACGCCCGCAATCACCCCGCACACCGTCAGCGAACCAAATGCCAGCGCCGCCGTCCACGGCACAATGTGCGGCGGAGCAAATCCGCGTAGCCCACCGCCCACAAGCTGCTGCAGCAGCCACATAAACGCCGCCGCGCCGCCAATGCCAATCAGCCCGCTCAGGCCCGTCAGC